>JAUTWX010000546.1 GCA_030838385.1 Acidobacteriaceae bacterium | reverse complement strand
GGCGCTATCTCGCAACCGGATCACGATGGCGACAAGGACGCCGATGTGCAGCTCGGCTTCGGCGAATGGAAGATGCGGGTGCAGGTCGCGCACTTCAACACCAGCGACGATCGCGACAAGGTGCTTGCCTACTATCGTAAGTCGCTGAGCCGTTACGGCGACGTCCTCGAATGCCGGGATGACCAGCCGGTCGGCTCTCCAGCGAAGACCTCCGAAGGGCTGACCTGCTCGGAGAACGATAAGGAGCATCACGTGAAGATGGACGCCGGCGACCATGGCCTGACCCTGCGCGCCGGTTCGAAGCGCCACCAGCACATCGTGGCCTTCGATAAGGACGACGCGGATTCCGCAACCGGGCCGACCAAGTTCACCCTGATCGCGCTCGACCTTCCCGCTGAAACCTGGAAGAAGGACCGCCAAACCGACTGAAGGCGCTTCCACCGGCAAATTGCCCCCGGCTGCCCCTTCCTGTAGCTTCAAGGGTGCATGGTTGCCCACTGCCACCGTTGTTCCGGCGTGCTCGAAGACGACGCGAGCTTCTGCCCCCAATGCGCCGCCCCGCAGCTACGGGTCGTCCCGCCGGAGGAGACCGTGGAGACCGCCGCAGCGGGCCCCATCCATACTTTCGGGCGCGACCGCCGCTCCATCGACTGGCCCAGCGTGCTCCGCATGGCGCTCTGGATCGCGATCCCGGTGGGTCTCATCGCGCCGGTATTCTTTCCTCTGGTCATCGCGGGCCCCATCGTCCTGATCTCGATGTACCAGAGACGGCGTCCAGGAACTTCGTTGAATGGAAAAGCTGGATTCCGCATTGGAACTCTTCTGGGTCTGCTGGCCGCCTACGTCTCCGCTTTCGGCGTGGCCGGATGGCAGCTCTTCGAACGCTATTCGCTGCACCAGGGCTCGGCCCTGGATGCGCAATTTGCAATGCAGGTGCAGCAATCCGCCGAGGCGACGCAACGGATGGCGCAGGCCAACAGCATGAATGCCCAGCAGGCGCGTGCCATGCTGGATTTCTTCCTCTCACCGGACGGTCGCGTTACTTACACCTTCTTCTACACGGCAGTGCTGGCCTTCGGAATCGTACTGCTCGCAGGGCTGGGCGGTATGCTGGGCGCGCGGCTGACGCGCCGCTCCGCACCGCAATAGTGCCGCCGCCGGTTGCTCGCGTCTGCGCCACCTCGTATCATCGGCCAAGAACGAGGCAGGAAACCACACGAATGACTGCAACCACACCGCAACTGCGCGAAAAAGGCCGGATCATGTCGGCCTCGGAGATCGATCGCACGCTCGTCCGGCTGGCCCATGAAATCGTGGAGAAGAACGCCGGAGCGGACGGCCTTGGCCTGGTGGGAATCAAGCGCCGGGGCGTGCCCCTGGCACAGCGTCTGACCCAGATGATCGCAAATATCGAAAAACATCCGGTCGACAGCGGCATGCTGGATATCAGCTTCTATCGCGACGATCTCTCCACGCACGACATACGCCCGGTCGTCCAGCCGGGTGCCATCGGCTTCGATGTGAACGCGCGCGATATTGTGCTGGTCGACGATGTGCTCTACACCGGCCGCACCGTCCGTGCCGCACTGGACGCGCTTTTCGATCACGGCCGTCCGCGCCGTGTCCAGCTTCTTACACTGATCGACCGTGGGCATCGCGAGCTGCCGATCGAGGCGACCTTCGTCGGCCGCAAGGTGCAGACCACTTCGCGCGAGATCGTCGAGGTAAAGCTGCGCGAGGTGGATGGAGACGAGCAGGTGCTGCTGGTGGAGCGGGTTGACTAGAGCGGATTTGCCGATGGATGCATTCCGGAGCTCGGGCGAGGTGCGATCCTTCTTGACGGAAGAGCCACGATGACAACCGTCATGCAACCACACGTACAGGACGCTCGCTCCAATCCGCTGCCCATTCCTTCGCGGAGCCGGTCGCTGCTCTCTACCGGCGATCTGTCGCTTCACGACATTGCCGCTCTTATGCAGGCAGCGTCCTTTCTGGAGAAGGAAGATCCGCTGCAGCGCGCCCACCGGCTGGCCAAGCGCCGGGTTGCCCTGCTCTTCTACGAGTCCAGCACCCGCACGCGCACCTCCTTCGAGCTGGCAGCGAAGGGCCTCGGGGCGGACACCACGCTCGTGAGCGCGCTTTCCTCCAGCATCGAGAAGGGCGAGAGTCTGAAAGATACCGGTCTCACCCTGCGCGCGCTCGGCGCAGAGTGCATCATCCTGCGCCATCCCAACTCCGGTGCGCCCTACCTGCTGGAGCGCGTCACCGGACTTCCGGTCTTGAACGCGGGCGACGGCATGCACGCGCATCCCTCGCAGGCGCTCCTGGATCTGCGAACCATCCTGCATCGTCTGCAGCCAAAGCATGCAAATGCACCCATCGACGAGAGCAGGCTCGCCGGCATCACCGTGCTGATCACCGGCGATATCCTGCACAGCCGGGTAGCGCGGTCGAATGCGCAACTGCTTCCTCGACTCGGCGCACGCGTCATTCTGTGCGGACCGGAGGCCTTGCTGCCGGAATGCGCTGCGGAGATCGGGCCCGGCATCTCCGTGGAGCGGGACTTCGCACATGCGATGCGCAGCGCCCAGGTGGTGATGATGCTGCGCATACAGAAGGAGCGGCTGGCTGGGCTCGAGCTCAACCTCGACGACTACATCGCCAGCTACCAATTGCATGCGGCGCGGCTGGCAGAGGATGCTCCGCGCGCGCTAGTGATGCACCCCGGGCCGATGATTCGTGGCCTCGAAATCACCAGCGAGGTGGCCGACGGACCGCAATCGGCCATTGAGGAGCAGGTGCGGCATGGCGTCGCCATACGTACCGCGCTGATTGCGCGCGCGCTGGACGCAATGCCGGAGGCGGCATCCGCATGAGCCAGAGAGGGCCAAACAGGATCTTGATCAAGGGCGGCCATCTCGTCGACCCTGCGAACAGAATCGATGGCCCTCGCGATCTCCTGATCGAGGATGGCCGCGTCGCCGCCGTCGATGCGAATCTCAAAGTAGATGCGCAAAACGTGCAGGTCATCGATGCAACCGGCCTTATCGTCACTCCCGGATTCGTTGATATCCACGTCCACCTGCGCGAACCCGGACAGAGCTACAAGGAAACCATCGCGAGCGGCACCATGGCAGCAGCGGCCGGGGGATTCACGAGCGTAGCCGCCATGCCAAATACTCTTCCGGTCAACGACTCCGCCGAGGTCACGCAGTGGATGCAGGCGCCGGAGCGCGGAGCACAGGCGCGCGTCTATCCCATCGGTGCGGCGACCGTCGGCAGCATGGGTGAAGTTCTCGCAAACTACTCGGCCCTGCGCGATGCCGGCGCTGTCGCGGTGAGCGACGACGGCAAGCCGATCCTGGGTGACGAGACCATGCGCGCCGTGCTGCGCGCCGCCACCGCCGCCGGGCTGCCCGTGATCCAGCATGCAGAGGACACGCGCATGACCGGCGCCTGCTCCATGAACGCCGGCCCGCTTGCCTTCCGTCTGGGGCTGCGCGGTATGCCTATCGAGGCGGAGGCTGGCATCGTCGCGCGTGACATCGCGCTGCTGCGCGAATTGAACGATGACCGCGCGCATCTGCACGTCGCGCATCTCTCCGCGAAGAAGGCTCTGGACCATGTGCGCGCCGCGCGCAAGAGCGGCCTGCATGTCACCTGCGAGGTCACACCACACCACTTCGTGCTGACCGAAGAAGCGATCGGCGAGTACGACACACACGCCAAGATGAATCCGCCGCTGCGCTCAGCTGCGGATCGTGACGCGATGGTCGAAGGGCTGCTGGACGGCACCATCGACTGCATCGCCACCGACCACGCACCGCATGCCGCGCACGAAAAAGAGCAGGAGTTCGAGCGCGCACCGAACGGCATCACCGGCCTGGAAACATCGCTCGGCCTCAGCCTCGCCGTGCTCCATCGTCAGCATGGCATGCCGCTTGCGCAGGTTCTGGGGTTGCTCAATGCGCGCCCTGCTGCCGTTCTTGGACTGTCCGCGGGCACACTCGCGGTGGGCAAAAGTGCGGACGTGGTGCTGCTCGCACCGGAGACAGAGTGGGCCTTCCGCGCGAGCGAATCGCGCTCCCGCTCCCGCAACACGCCCTTTGATGGCTGGTCGCTGCCGGGCAAGGTACATCTCGTCCTGCGAGCAGGTCGTGTCGTCCACGGAGAGTTGCCCTCAACTCTGCAGGGGTAGAGCTCGCAAAGTAAGATTAAGTCACGCAGTCTTGCATCCGAGGTGCTTCCCTGAGTCGTCTTGCTGGTCTTGCAGCCCTGACCGCCACCCTCTTCCTCAGCTTTGCCTCTTATGCTCAGCAGTCCGCGCCTGCGATCGACCTTTCGCCGACTGAAGACCATATCTCTGGCTCCGTCTACATCTCGATGGATAGCTGGATCTACCCCGCCATGGAACGGCTGTATTCCCTGGGCTACATCGACACAGCGTTCCTCGGCCTGCGCCCGTGGACGCGTCTCAGTTGCCTGCACATGCTCGAAGAGTCCCAGGCGAAGATCTTCGAAGGATCAGCGGATTCACCCGGCAACAGCGAGGCGCGTCAGATCTTCAATGACCTCGCGCGCGAGCTATCCGACGATCGCGATGTGCTCGATCCCGACCGGTCGAACCTGCACGCAGAGGTCGATCGCCTCTATGCGCGTGCGATGTACATCGGTGGACGCCCGCTGAACGATTCCTCGCACTTCGGGTCTACTCTGATTAACGATTACGGGCGCGCCTACCAGGGCGGCTTCAACGGCCTGACCGGCTTCAGCGTGCGTGCAGAGGATGTTCGCTTCTCGCTGAATGTCCGCGGCGAGTTCCAGCACGCACCGGGGCGTGCAGCGTATCCGCTGAGCGTGCGGCAAACCATTGCAAATATGGATCAGGTGTCGTTGTTGCCCGCGACGCCTGTCGACACCACCAATGAATTTCGCCTGATCGATGCAAACCTGTCGTACCACATCCTGAATCACGAGATCTCGGTCGGCAAAAGCGAGGACTGGTTGGGGCCAGGCGAGGGCGGCGCGATGGCCTGGAGCACCAACGCGGAACCGATTTATGCCCTGCGCATTAACCGAGTTGAACCCCTGTATATCCCGTTGCTCTCGAAGCTGCTGGGCCCGTTTCGTTATGAAGGCATCTTCGGCGATCTGAAGGGCCATCGTTATCCTAACTCGCCTTGGGTGCATGCGGAGAAGATCAACTTCAAACCGACACCCAATCTCGAGTTTGGGTTCTCACGCATTGTCGTCTTCGCAGGCGAAGGCCACGTACCGCTCACCTTCGGTTCGTTCTGGAACAGCTTCACCAGCTTCCAGAACGTCACGCCTCAAGTTAAGTCGTCAAGGAACGATCCCGGGGCGCGCCATGCCAGCTTCGACTTCAACTATCGGCTGCCGTTTGTGCGCAACTGGGTGACGCTGTACTCCGACTCCATCATTCACGATGATGTATCGCCCGTGGATGCGCCGCGTCACGCTGCCATCAATCCCGGCATCTACATCTCGCACTTCCCCGGCGCTCCCAAACTCGACTTCCGCGCCGAAGCGGTCACCACCGACCCGCCCACATCGCGTAGCGTCGGAGGAGGATACATCTACTATGAAGGGATATATAAGGACGTCTACACCAACAAGGGATACATGTTCGGCAATTGGATCGGACGCGAGGGCAAGGGCTACCAGGCGTGGCTCACGTACTGGCTCTCGCCGCAGGAGCGCATTCAGTTGAGCTATCGCAATGCCAAATCCGCGAAGGACTTCGTACCTGGCGGCACCACCCAGAACCTGATCACGGCGAACGCTATCCTGCGTGTGAAGCGCGACCTGGAGCTGAATGCATTCGCGCAGTACGAGCGCTGGACCGTGCCCGTGCTCGCACCGGGACAGAAGAGCGATTTCACCGCCTCCGTCCAGATGACCTGGTATCCGCATCTACGCGTCGGCCACTGACGCGGTACTATCCCTTGAGCACCGGCCGGATATGCAACTCCCGCAGTTGCATATCGGAGACAGGCGTTGGTGCATCGACCATCAGATCGATCGCCTTCGCCGTTTTGGGGAAGGCAATCACCTCGCGCAGGCTGGGCGCGCCCGCCAAGATCATCGCAATGCGGTCGAGCCCCAGCGCAATACCACCGTGCGGCGGCGTGCCGTAGGTGAGTGCTTCGAGGAAAAAACCGAAGCGTTCCTTCGCCTCTTCGTCCGTCATGCCGAGCGCGCGGAAGATCTCCGACTGTACCGCCTGCTGGTGAATGCGGATCGAGCCAGAGCCGAGTTCTGTGCCGTTCAGCACAATGTCATACGCCAGCGCGCGCACCGCGCCGGGATCGCTCGTCAACCGGCCCGCCTTTAGGTCCTCCTCATCGGGCGATGTGAACGGATGATGCGCCGCGACCCAAGTCTTGCTCTCCTCGTCCCATTCGAACATCGGGAAATCGGTCACCCACAGAAACTTGTAGTCGTCCGCGGTGCCCTTCTTCTCAAATGCGCGATGGCGTACAGCGAACTGCTGAGCCAGCGCGAGACGCACCTGACCGGCAGCCTCAAAGATCTGACGGTCGCGCACGGGCAGCCGCATTCCGATCACCTGCTGCTCCGGCACATCCTCGCCATCCGCGACAACCAGCACTACAAGGTCGCCCTCCGCTGCTCCCGCAGCCTCGCGCACCTTCGCCATGTTCTCTGGGAAGGACTTCTCCAGCCGCTTGAAATCGTCCAGTGCCTTGATCTTCTGCACCTGTAACTTCTGCGGATACAGAAGACGCAGATCGTCGCGCTCCTTGCGTGAGAGCTCGCCCACATTCGGGATGCGGACCGCGATCACCGGCAGCGCCGCGGTGGTCTTCAACGTTGCGGCGGTCTCTGCGCTCAGTGCACTGCGCACATCCATCATGGCGGGCAGCCGCATATCCGGCTTATCGATGCCGTACAAGCGGATCGCCTCATCGAAGCTCATGCGTGGGAAGCCGCCCGTAAGTTCAACATCGGCCTCGTGAAACGCCGCCTTCAAGAAGCCCTCGACCACCGCAAAGATCGTCTCCTGCTGCGGAAAGGTCATCTCCAGATCGATCTGCGTGAACTCCGGCTGACGATCGGCGCGCAGGTCCTCATCGCGGAAACAGCGCAC
>JAUTWX010000470.1 GCA_030838385.1 Acidobacteriaceae bacterium | reverse complement strand
CTTGCGAACACATTTCCGGGTATCGTGCCGCGCGGCGCGGACAGCCAGACCTACCAGCCCTTCTTCGACTTCGGCAACATTGTGCAGGCGGCGAACGAGGGCGTGGCACGTTACGACTCGCTGCAGGCCAAGCTGGACAAGCGCTATTCGAACGGCCTATATTTCCTGGCCGGATACACGTGGGCGCATTGCCTGGACGATGCTTTCGGGCCGATCGGGCAATCGGCCGACGGTGGCTACCGCAACCCGAACTTCCTGGGCTTCCGCTATGACTACGGCGCCTGCACCCAGGACACGCGCAATCGCTTCACCTTCTCTCCGCAATATGAGCTGCCGTTCGGCGCAGGCAAGCGCTTCCTGAACCATGGCGGCATAACCAACCAGGCAGTCGGTGGCTGGAAGACCAGCTTCATCTTCCAGGTGCAGAGCGGCGCTCCTATCTTTGTGAATTCATCGAACCAGGGAGGCAGCTATCCGGTCCGGATCGCCGATCCGTTGAAGCCAGGCGGAACAGCGGATCCGGCGACGCAGCCGCAGTTCGTCTGCGCGACAAAGACGAAGACGATCGATTCCTGGTACAACCCATGTGCCTTCAAGAATGCGCCGCAGGCATACGACGGTCCAGACGATCCTGCGAACAACCTGATCAACATTTCGCACGCCGGACTGCTTCCGTTCGGACCGCCGGGACGGCAGTCCATCCCGGGTCCGGGCTTCAACCGGCTGGACATGTCAGTTTTCAAGAGTTTTCCGATTCCGGTGCACGAATCGTCATTGGAGTTGCGGGTGGACGCCTTCAACGTGTTCAATCATCCGGCCTTTGGCAATCCGAACAACAAGTTGCAAGGCAGCGATGCCAGTGCGATCACCAATTCGCGTTTCAGCGGGCTGATTCCGAGCGCGCGGCAACTGCAGTTCTCTGCTCGCTACGCCTTCTGAACCACGGTTCGTCTCCCTTGCCCACCCTGGCCAAGCGCCAGGGTGTTTTTTTGCCCGGAACTCCGTCCTAAGACTGGGGCGTGAATCTTTCCTTGATATCGAGCATCTTTACATCGAGACATTATGACTCGAAACACTGTGACCAAGAGCACTGAGAAGTCACGCGAGGCTGACCTGAGCGGCATCCACCTGTGGCTGGTCCTTTGGAAGGCCGAGCGAGCGGTAGAGGCGCAGGCGCAGCGGAGCATTGCGCGCTTCGGCATGGTGATGAGCGACTTCGGTGTGCTGGAGGCGCTACTGCACCGTGGGCCGTTGAGTGCGAAGCAACTGGGCGCGAAGGTGCTGCTGACCAGCGGATCGATGACGGCGGCGGTAGACCGGCTGGCCGCTCGTGGACTGGTGCGGCGAGAGGATGATGCGAACGACCGGCGTGCCTGCATCGTGCAGTTGACGGCGGCGGGCCGGCGGCTGATCGAGCGGGCATTTGCGCAGCATCGCACAGAGATGGAGGAAGTGCTCGAAGGCTTCGCAATGGACGAGCGCAGGGCGCTGCTGCCGCTGTTGCGGCGGCTGGGCCGGACGGCCGAAGCTGCGCAGCCAGTGCATGAGGATTCTTCAGAAATGGTGAAGGAGGCGTCGCTGGTTTCACGACCGGGCGCAAGGAGGAGCAGCAAATGACGACACAGAAAAAAGTGCTGGGGACGTATAGCGCGGGATCGAACCACTGGGTGGGAGATGGCTTTCCGGTGAGGAATCTCTTCCCTTCCAACGGGGTTGACGTGGATCCGTTCCTGATGCTGGATTATGCAGGACCGAACCGCTTTGAACCCGCGAAGAAACCGCGCGGGGTAGGCGAGCATCCGCATCGTGGATTTGAAACCGTGACCATTGCCTATCAGGGATCGGTGGGACATCGCGATTCCGCCGGAAACAGTGGAGTGATCTATCCCGGCGATGTGCAGTGGATGACCGCGGCCTCCGGCGTAGTGCATGAGGAGCTGCACGAGGCGGAGTTCACGAAGAATGGCGGCATCTTCGAGATGGTGCAGCTTTGGGTGAACCTGCCTAAGGCGCAGAAGATGTCGAAGCCTCGTTATCAGGGGATCACGAAGGAGCAGATCCCGGTGATCGGGCTCGAGGGCGGCGGACACGCGCGGGTGATTGCGGGTGAGCTGCTGGGACGGCTGGGACCGGCAAAGACGTTTACGCCGGTGAATCTGTTCGATGTGATTCTGAAGGCGGGCGAGCGCTTCGAGTTGCCGCTGCCGGAGGGACACAACGCCGCAGTGGTGCTGCGCAAGGGCGACGTGCTGATAAACGGCACGGATACGCTAAGTGGCGAGGCACTGATCGCTCCACTGAGCGAGGAGGGCGATGGCGTGACACTCGAAGCAAAGGCGGATACTCAACTGCTGATCCTGAGCGGCGAGCCGATCGCTGAGCCGGTGGCCAGCTATGGGCCATTCGTGATGAACACGCGCGAGGAACTAGCACAAGCGGTCGAGGACTATCGCGCGGGACGGATGGGGCACCTGGGCTAACGGACTTGCCGTCCGGGGCGGACGCGCCGGTGGCACGCGGACTGGCCGTCCGAGGCAAAAGCGCCTTTGGCGCATTATGTGGGGTTCGCTTCCTTTGGTCGCTCACGCTTGCAGTTGTGGGCGACACCGAAAACAGCGATGGCGTGAGGAATGTCCTCACGCCATTTTTTGTGCTCCGAACGGCAGTTAGAACAGCACCTTCAATCCGAATTGGATTTGGCGGCTGGTGGCTGCTGCGGTGACGACGCCTGCGGTTGGGCTGAGCACGGCGGATTGGGTGCGGGTGGCTGCGGTTGTGCTCTGCTGTGGGCCGGAGCTGAAGACCACCGGATTGGGTGTCATCAGGTTGGTGTGATTGAGGACGTTGAAGAACTCCGCTCGGAACTGCGCATGCACGCGCTCGTGGATGGTGGTGGATTTGGCGAGCGAGAGGTCAAGGTTGGCGAAGCCGGGACCGGTGAGGGTGTCGCGGCGCAGATTGCCGACAGCGCCGGCGGCGGGCGCGAGGAATGCAGCGGGGTTGAAGAACTGGTTGGCGCGCGCTGCGGTGGATCCGCCGGCATAGAGCGAGCCGTGGAAGTTCGGGTTCACGTCCGGACGTACGGGGTTGCGCGTATCGCCGGAGCCGGTGGGGTTGTAGCCGAGCTGCGGCGTGAAGGGAAAGCCGGATTGCAGATTGGAGATGGCGGAGAGCGTCCAGCCGGAGATGGCGGTGTCGGTGATGGGGCCGACGTCCGAAGCAAAGCGGCGGTTGCGGCCGAAGGGCAGATCCCAGGAGCCGTTGAGCGAGGCGATGTGGCGCATGTCGGTGGCCGCAGGACCCCAGTCGAGATCGGGCCGCTGCGGCACGCTGACGAAGGCGGGCGTGTTGGCGGAGACGCTGGTATTCCATGCAGAACCGTTGTCGAGATTTTTCGACCAGGTGTAGTTCGCGCGGAACTGCAGGCCGTTTGCGTAGGAGCGGCGCACGTCGACTTCGAGCGCGTTATAGCTGGCGTTGCCGCCCGAGACCCACGAGGTGGTGTTGGTGACAGCGGGGTTGGCCTTCGTCGTCGTGGGATAGTACACGGTGCCGGTGGCGAGCGATGCGGGGCAGGCGGCGGAGGGGCAGACAACGAAGGCGGGTTCGTTCTCATCCTGCGAGAGGATCTGATGATAGCTGTGCGAACCGATGTAGGCGAGGGTGAGCGAGGTTTGCGGCGCGACCTGCTGTTCGAGCTTCAGCGTCCAAGTCAGTGTGCTGGGGGGTGCGATGTCGGTCTGCACGCTGGAGGGCGAGATGGTTCCTTTGCCGCTGACGGGATCGGAG
>JAUTWX010000458.1 GCA_030838385.1 Acidobacteriaceae bacterium | reverse complement strand
GCGCACTCGGCATTGTCACCAGCCTCACGCTCGATCTCAAGCCTACCTATCAGGTGGAGCAGGTCGTCTATCAGGATCTGCCTTTCGACGAACTCGAACACAACCTCGATACCATCTTCGGCAGCGGCTACAGCGTCAGCCTCTTTACCGATTGGCAGAACCATCGCGCCACACAGGTGTGGATCAAGCGCGGTTTCGATCCAAAGAAGCCTTACACCTGGCCGCAGGAGTTTTACAGTGCCCGGCGCGCCACGCAAAAACTGCACCCCGTCTCCGGCCATGCAGCGGAGAATTGCACGGAGCAGCTCGGCATACCCGGACCGTGGTACGAGCGGCTGCCGCACTTCCGCATGAACTTCACTCCCAGCAGCGGCTCCGAGCTGCAGACCGAATACTTCGTGCCGCGTGAGCACGCCTATCAGGCCATCCGTGCCGTTGAACAGCTACGCGACCACATCACGCCGCATCTATTCGTCACCGAGCTGCGCGCAATTGCCTCCGATTCGTTGTGGATGAGCATGGCTTATCAGCGCCCTTCGCTCGCCATCCACTTCACCTGGAAGCCGGAGTGGCCCGCCGTGCAGAAGATTCTGCCCATGATCGAAGCGAAGCTTGCGCCCTTTGAGATCCGGCCCCACTGGGCGAAGCTCTTCACCATGCCACCTGCGACGCTTCAGTCGCGCTACGTAAGATTGGGGGATTTCAAGGAGCTGCTGCGACAACACGATCCGGAGGGCAAGTTCCGCAATGCCTTTCTGGAATCCAATCTCTACAGCACTTGAGACCTACTCTCGCCCGCGCTCCTTCAGCTTGTCCAACACCAGCTCCGGCACCAGCCCCTCGACCGAGCCGCCCAACCGGAAGATCTCCTTGACCAGCCGCGAGCTGACGTAGGAAAACTTCTCCGCCGGCATCATGAAGACTGTTTCGAGCTCTGGAGCCAGCCGCCGGTTCATCAGGGCCATCTGCAGCTCGTATTCGTAATCGCTGATGGCACGAATCCCGCGCAAAATAGCCTGAGCCTGCTGCGATCGAACGAAATCCACCAGCAGCCCGTCAAAGGTCTCTATCGAGACGTTCGGCATATGCTCCACGGCAGCCGTCAGCATGGCGCATCTCTCCGGCACCGTGAACAGCGGACTCTTCTCCATGTTCTTCAGCACGGCCACCACCAGGTGGTCGAAGATCCTCGCGCCCCGCGCAATCAGGTCCAGATGACCGTTCGTCATCGGGTCGAAGGTACCGGGATAGATGGCCTTGATCGTGTTCATAGCAGAGGTTACGTCCGCGAGTGTAAGCGGCCAGGCCGTTGTGCGTCCACCTCACCGACTGAGCTGCTTCATGGTAGCGGCCAATATTCACTCCCACGAGGAGCGCCGATCTAACATGGTCAGCACGATGATGATCAGCACGATGAGGATCAGCGCGATGCGTGCCGCCGTCCTCTCCACCCTGCATCTGGCGCTCGGCTTGACGGTGATGGCGGCTGCTCTTCCTGACCGCATTGCCGCCGCGCCGGTCAGCAGCTACAAGGTTGTCGCCGAGTTCCCGCACTCGACCGACAGCTATACCGAAGGCCTCTTCTACCGTGACGGACTCTTCTACGAGGGGACCGGGCTAAAGGGCAACTCGGCAATCCTGGTCATCGAGCCGGAAAGCGGCAAAGTCCTGCAACGCCGCAACCTGCCAGAACAATTCTTCGGCGAGGGCATCGTCGACTGGGGCCACGATATCTATGAATGGACCTGGCAGTCTCACATCTGCTTCGTCTATGACCGTTTCTCGCTTCGGCCGGTTGGGCAATTCGCCTACTCGGGCGAGGGCTGGGGCATGACGCGCTCCGCTACGCAAATCATCACCAGCGACGGCAGCGCAACCCTCCGCTTCCGCGATCCCAAAACGTTCAAGGAGATGCGGCACATCGTGGTGAAGGATGGAAGTAATCCCGTGGAGCAGCTCAACGAGCTGGAGTATGTGAAAGGTGAGATTTACGCGAACATCTGGCATTCGGATCGGCTCGCGCGCATTTCACCGCGAGACGGCCACGTCATCGGCTGGATCGATCTCACCGGCCTGATGCCGGCGAGCCGCAGGATCAACAAAGAATCCGTCCTGAACGGCATCGCCTACGACGCGCAGCACGATCGGCTCTTCGTTACCGGAAAACAATGGCCGACCGTCTTTGAGATCAAGATCGTCAGTCCTGCAAAATGAACAAAAGAGGGGAGCACGGGCCGCCCTCTTCCATTCTTTACGACAAGCCTTGGCGATTGCCTACTGCGGCCGTCGCGACGCAGGCCGAACAGCCGCCTCAGCAACCGCCGCGCCGTTCACCGGCACCGCCGGCACTTCGGCTTCCTTTACGCCGGCGATCCCCAGCTTCTGCCGCAATTGCTGGTGAATGCGGTCGAAAGTATCGCGATTGTCCTTCAGATACTGCCGCACATTCTCGCGACCCTGGCCAATGCGCTCGCCAGAGTAGCTGAACCACGCGCCTGACTTCTCGACGACGTTGTGCGCCACCGCCAGGTCCAGAACATCGCCCTCGCGCGAAATGCCCTCGCCGTACAGAATGTCGAACTCCGCATCGCGGAAGGGTGCGGCCACCTTGTTCTTCACGATCTTCACCTTGGTGCGCGAGCCAACCACGGTATCGCCGTCTTTCACGGCGGCAATGCGCCGGATGTCGATTCGTACCGAGGAGTAAAACTTCAGCGCGCGTCCTCCCGTGGTCGTCTCCGGATTGCCGAACATCACGCCGATCTTCTCGCGAATCTGATTGATGAAGATCAGGCAGGTCCGTGACTTCGATACCGTGCCGGTCAGCTTGCGCAGCGCCTGCGACATCAGTCGCGCCTGCAGGCCCATGTGCGAATCGCCCATCTCGCCGTCAAGCTCCGCCTTGGGCACCAGCGCGGCAACCGAGTCCACCACCAGCACGTCGATCGCGCCGGAGCGCACCAGCGCCTCCGTGATTTCGAGCGCCTGCTCGCCGTAGTCCGGCTGCGAGATGAGCAGATTGTCGATGTCCACACCCAGCTTCTTGGCATAAGCCGGATCAAGCGCGTGCTCGGCGTCCACAAAGGCCGCCATACCGCCCAGCTTCTGAGCTTCGGCGATGATCTGCAGCGTAATGGTCGTCTTGCCCGAGGACTCCGGCCCGAATATCTCCACCACGCGCCCACGGGGTACGCCGCCCACACCCAGGGCCGCGTCAAAGGAGATCGAGCCGGTGCTGATGGTCGAGATCGGCACAATCGCCTCTTTGCTGCCGAGGCGCATGATCGAACCCTTGCCAAACTGCTTCTCTATCTGCGAAAGCGCCAGATCTATAGCGCGCGAACGATCATCTGCCATGCCCGAAACTCTCCATCCCGCCGGTCGTTCCCGGCCTTGTCTATCTTATTGATTTACCAGCTATTCCCGAGTCTAACAGGTGAATAGAAGGCGAAACAAGTATCGAAAGTGTGGCCCAAAATGGGCCGCCATTCCCTAACGCTTCAGCAAATCCACCGGCTCCCGCACATCAGTCACCCGCATGTGCCGCGCCAGCGCCGGATGCTGCCGCTCCACCGCCTGATACATCTCCCACGCGACCCGCCGGTATGAAAAGTGCCCCTGCGGCGCAGAGCGCAGTTCACTGATGTAGAGCGCCTCCGCAAAATCCATCTGGAAGAGCGCCCGGCAGCGTGTTCCCAGCGGCAGCAGGTACCGGGCCGTGGCTGCGGCTTCGGGAGCATTGCTCGTGGCAACCATCGTAAAAGCCTTGTGCGCCGCCGCAGTTGCCTCCTCATAGACGCCGACCAGCCCAGCCTCGGCCAGACCCTCCGGCACATCGAAGCCGTGCACCGCAGTAAAGCTCTGCAGCGTCTGCAAACAGCGGCGGTGCCGGTGCATATCGCGGAAGCCGCCAACGTCCATCAGGATGTCGAAGCGCAGCGGTGGACCGGCCGCAAACCCGCGCATCAGCTCATCGTGCCGCCCCCGATGCCGCAGCCCCAGGTCAATCAACTCAACCCGCTTCGCTTCCGGCAAAGCAGCTACGCGATCCCGCACTTGCCGGAATGGATAGTGGCATGCGCCGTAGAGCAGCGTCGCCGCAATCTCCACTTCCAGCGAAGGCCCGCGCTCCACCAGGTCCACCAGAGAAGCCGCGTCCACGGCCGCATCCCCCATCAACTCGCGCGCCGCCTGCTCCAGCTCGCGCCGCGTCTCCTGCTGGTATGGATTTGCCGCTGCATACTTCACCAGCGTAGGCGCCACCTTCACCTCGCGCTCCAGTAGCGCGGCAGCCCGATCTACCAGATCCTGATCCGCCGGCTCCGGATGCGCGCCGCGTAAGTCGGCCACCAGCTCCGCCATCTCGCGACCATGCACATTCCACGCCGGACCGGTGCCGGCGGCGCGCAGCCGTTCACCCAGCTCCCGCACCTCGGCATGTTCGTCGCTCAGCAGCCGGCTTACCTGCGTCTCCAGCGTGCGCGCATTCACGATCTGCCCCAGGGATGTGTTCGTCGCAAGCGGGAGCAGATAGCGCGCAACATCGAAGGCTCGCGCCCGCAGCGTCCGCTCGAAGCTCTCCGGCTTCATCTCCGCCGGGCGCTCGGTCTTCGCCATCAGCGATGCCAGCACTCCCTCGCTGATCGCGTGGTAATCCGTGAAGAGCCGCTCGATCGTCGCCTCATAGGTCGCTCGTGCCGCATTGGCATCACCAAACTCCGGAAGATACCAGCCGCTCTTGCGAAAGTTCTGATAACGCGTCGAGCGCTCCTGCCCATCCCAGCGCTGCTCATCCACCAGGATGATCGCGGCCAGCAGGCTCAGCCGCTCGATGGCAAAGGCTACATGCGCCAGGTCAGCAATCGACCTGTGGCCATACTGGAAATAAAAAGTGTTCAGGAACTGTTCAGCCCGCTGGCTGGAGATCTCGCGCAGCGACTCCTTCATCGACAGCGACGACCGCGAATACTTCGCCATCGCATAAGCCAACACCTCGGGATCGGCGCCGTACACGGCGTATACGTCGGTCTGGTTGCGCGGCCGCTCGCCACCATCATTCGCCGCAGCGGGCGGCAGGGGAGCCACTTCTGTGTCAGGCATCTTCCCAACAGCATAAGCCTCGGTGAACGCGGCAACACCCTGTGAGAAACCCGTCCCATTTCTCTGCCCACGGAGTCATGCCCAGCGCTACCCTGATAGCCATGCACGCCCGCCCAGCCACCACCGATGCCGCTCCGTACTATTTCACTTACATCGACAAGGTCGAAGGCGACGACTGCCTGGCTAGCATGACGGCGCAGTTCGATGAGGCGCTCGCTTTTTTCTCCGGCATCTCCGAAGAAAAATCCCTGCACCGCTACGCGCCGGAGAAGTGGAGCATCCGCCAGGTCCTCAGCCACCTGAATGACACCGAGCGCCTCTTCGTCTTCCGCGCCATGTGGTTTGCCCGCGGCCTGTGTGTCAGTCCTGACACGTCGCTGCCCAACTTCGACCAGAACATCGCCATCACTGGCGCCGAGCCCGACCGCCTGGCCTGGGCCGTCCATGTCGAGGAGTTCCGCCACATCCGCCAGACCAGCATCGACTTCTTCCGTAATCTGCAACCCGAGGCCTGGACGCGCCGCGGCGTGGCCAGCGGAAATCCCTTCACCGTGCTCTCGCTCGGCTTCATGGTGCCCGGCCACGTCACGCATCACCTCGCCATTCTGCGGGATCGCTACCTCTAAGGCATCGCCGCAGGTCACGCTGGCGCCAATTGCGCCTACACCCGCGCTTCGTTACTCTGGAACGCGGATACGCAACCCCGGCGCGTCCGAAACCACCGCGGTGCGTAGCCGCCCACGGGACGGCAAGGACAAGGGACGTGCAGGACATCCTCAAGACCACCGGGCACCGGCCTACCCCACTGCCGAAGCGTCACTGGGCCATGACCCAGCGTTGGAATGACCTGCTCTTCGCCCACTGGCCCGTTCCCGCCGCCTCCATCTCGCCGCTGCTCCCCGCCGGCCTGGTTCCGGACACATTCGACGGCTCCGCCTGGATCGGCGTCGTGCCCTTCTGGATGGACCGTATCCGCTTCAACGCGCTGCCCAAAATCCCCGGCGCCCACAGCTTCCCCGAGCTCAACCTCCGCACCTACGTCCGGGAGGAGCACACCAACCTCTCCGGGGTCTACTTCTTCTCGCTCGACGCCGCCAACCCCATCGCCGTCTCCGTCGCCCGCGCCTTCTTCCGCCTGCCCTACTACTGGGCCCGCATGTCCATCCAGCCGCAGCAGGATGGCCGCTTCCTCTACCGCAGCGAACGCCACCTCACCCGCCGCCCGGTGCGCTTCCGCACCACATACCGCGGCCTTGGACCCACCCATCGTCTGGCACAGAGCGCGCCGGGCACCATCGAGTACTTCCTCACCGAGCGTTATCGCCTCTATACCGCCGACCGCCGCGGGCGCCTCTTCCAGGGCGAGATCCACCATCTGCCCTGGCCGCTCGAAGCTGCTGAGGCCGAGTTCCCCCTCAACGAGCTCCCCGCTGCCCACGGCATCATGCTTCCCGACACCCAGCCCGTGCTCTTCTACGCGCGCGAGCTGGTCGTCTACATCTGGTCCATCGAGCTGGCGAAGGGACTCAAATCCGCTTTGCGTGCACGCAGGCCAGTGCCGGCCGCCGAACCGCTGTAGTGCAGCTTCTAGCCTCTAGCTCCTAGCTTCTAGCTGGAGCCCGCCTAGAAACTTCCCAAGCACGGTTCTGCAAGAAAGAAAGTGGTCAGAGAGAAAAGCGCACCCCGTTACTGCATTCGCTAGAAGCTAGAGGCTAGGAGCTAGAAGCTGCGATCAGCGATACTTTCCCCCATGACCGAACGCACGACGACCGAACGCACGACTGACCTCGCCGACAAAATCGCACTCGTCACCGGAGCATCGCAGGGCATCGGACGCGCCTGCTCCCTCACCCTCGCCGCCCAGGGTGCCACTGTCGCGCTCGCAGCACGCAACGAAGAGAAGCTCCGCGCTGTCGCCGAGGAGATCGCTGCCGCCGGCGGCCGCGCCGAAGTCTTCGTCCTCGACATCAGCAACGAAGCGTCCATCAAAGACACCGCCAAAGCTGTAATCGCAAAGCTCGGCCGCATCGATATCCTGGTCAACAACGCCGGCATCACCCGCGACATGCTGCTCCTGCGTATGAAGCGCGCCGACTGGGACGATGTGATCGCGACCAATCTCACCGGCACCTTCCTGCTGACCCAGGCCGTGCTCAGCTCCATGATGAAGTCGCGCTGGGGCCGCATCATCAGCATCTCGAGCGTGGTGGGTGAGACCGGTCAGGCCGGCCAGGCTAACTACGCTGCCAGCAAAGCGGGTCTCATCGGCTTCACGAAATCGCTCGCACGGGAGATGGCCTCCCGCAACGTCACCGCGAACGTCGTCGCGCCGGGCATGATCGAGACCGCCATGACCGCCGTGCTCGATGAGAAGCAGAAGGCCGCGATGATGCAGTTCATCCCGCTCGGCCGCGCCGGCACCGATCAGGACATCGCCAACGCCGTCGCCTTCCTCGCCTCAGAAAAGGCCAGCTACATCACAGGCCATACGCTCGACGTGAACGGCGGCATGCACATGGGCTAGCGTGGCCGCCCGCAGCGGCCCCATAGAGTCGTCTACAGGAAGGCGGCCGCCACCATGCAGATAGCGAGCAGCAGCGCCGCGGTGATCCGCTTGGCAGCCAAAGCAGCATCGCGACTCTGCCGGGATTGGATGCCGCCCGTCGAGAGGTCTTCCCGCTTCATCGCGCAGTCCCGCTTGCAAGATGCAACGACGCGGTAGTGCGATCGATGAGCGCGATGGTCCCGGCTACAGCAAGGCATGTAAGGAACAAAAGAAATACTGTCGCGAACGATTTCATGACATTCTCCGGGCGGCCCGCGTATCGGCGACGCAGCCTTGCCGAGCGCTGCTCAGGAGCACAGCCTCAACCTCGGATAGTGGTCTGAGATGGGGAAGCGTTACAAAAGAATGAGCGGCTGTTCTTGCCGCCGATTTGCGGCGGTTTCCTTCACGCGGCGGGCGCGCCCTTGACCTTCGCCGGCATGGGACGCATCGCTGTGCGTTCGCCGCGTGCGGCCTGCTGCTTCAACAGTTCCGCATTCAACTCTGCGCCCGCCACAAGCAGCAGCGCGACCACATAAAACCACAGCATCAGGATGATCACCGCGCCTAGCGATCCGTAGGTCTTGTTGTAGTTGGAGAGGTGGCTGAAGTAGTAGCCAAGACCGGCCGAGCTCAGGAAGATCCCGAGCACCGCCACCACTGCTCCCGGCAGTGTATCCACGACGCCCTGCTTGCGATTCGGCGCAAAGTAGTACTGAACCTCGACTGCCACCACGAAGATGACGAATATCGTGACCAGCCGCACCAGCGGCCAGACTTCTGCAAGCGCCTGCGGAATGAGAAGCAGCTCCGTCAGCAGGTGTCCGAAGTGCGGCCCGGCAATGATCAGCAACAGGCCAAGCAGACTCAGCAGGCCGGTCGTCAGCGTCAGCAGCAATGCCTGCAAGCGGTCGCGCCACCAGCTCCGCGTCTTCTCCACGTCGTAGGCAACGTTCAGCGCTTCAATCGATGCGGCGAAGCCACCCGAAGCGGTCCACAGATAACTCAGCAGGCCAAAGGAGAGCAGGCCGCCACGATGCGGAACCAGCAGGCTGGCCAGGATGCGCTCCACCATCTGCATTGCTGCCGGGGGCACCAATACGGCCAGAATGTCCAGCAACTGATCGAACAGGTTTGGAATTGGCAGATAACCCAGCATCGCGGAAAGAAAGATCAGCAGCGGCACCAGCGCCAGCAAAAAGTAGTAGGACATCGCCGCCGCCATGGTGAAGGCGCGGGTGCGAAAGAGCTCTTGATACACGGTGACGGAGAGTTCCTTCGCCCTCTTCCACCAGGGGCGCGTCGCCACCCGTCTTAGCCGGCCAAGCTCAAAGCGCATCCACGAATGCGATGGCGCGGATCGCATTCAAGATGGCCGCGTTCATGGCCTTTGATCTAAGTCACAAACTCCTTCCGCGACGCTCTGTCGGCCAGCATCGCGACGCATTACGCGATCTCCTACAGGCAACGGCACTTGCCCGCCGCTCCGCCCACGCGCCATACTCCTCGGGTTGCAGTTTTCAGATTTCGCCTCCCCCGGGGAACCGAGGCATGCCATGCCCGCACACACGATTCGCCTCCACGCCATCCTTTTTGCACTGGCTATCCTGCTTCCCGCTGCCCGGGCCGCAGGAGCCGCCGCAACTGCCCCTGCCGCAACCGCTCCCGTCGATGTCTCCTATCCCAGTGGGCCGGAAACAGTCCACGCCCTGCTCTACAGTCCAGCGAGTGCCGCCGCGAAGGGCCCGGCCATCATCGTGATCCACGAGTGGTGGGGCCTCAATGACTGGGTAAAGGAGCAGGCTGCCGATCTGGCCGCGCGCGGCTATGTCGCGCTCGCGGTCGATCTCTACCGCGGCCAGGTGGCCACCGACCCCGAAACCGCACACGAGATCAGCCGCGGTACGCCCCAGGACCGCGTCATCCGCGATCTCAGTGCGGCCGACACCTTCCTGCGTGCGAACAAGAAGGTCGATCCCAGCCGCATTGGCGCGATCGGCTGGTGCATGGGTGGGGGTTATGCCCTCAATTTTGCCGTCGCCGATCCCCATCTGAAAGCCGTGGTCGCCAACTATGGACCGCCGCCCACCGATCCTGCATCGCTGGCGCAGATCCACGCAGCCATCCTGGGCAACTACGGCGGCCTGGACAAGGGTATCCCGCCGGCCACCGTGGAGGGCTTTGCCTCCGCCATGAAGAAACTTGGCAAACCGGTGGATGTGAAGATCTATCCCGACGCGGGCCACGCCTTCGAGAATCCCAACAACAAGACCGGCTACCGCGCCGAAGATACGGCGGACGCCAAATCCCGCTATCTCCATTTCTTCGCCCGCCAGTTGGGCGCCAGGCCGTAAGGAATCTGTAAAACCCGGTAACCCTTCTGACACGTTTATGGAAGGTTAAATTCCCCGGAAGTTGCACCCCGGGACAATTTCTGGTTCCCGCCGCAAATTGTTCTTGCTCTTGATGTTGTGGGCATGTTAACTATGCAGCCAATAAAACTAGATTGAGCCCCCCGCCACAGCGTTTCACTGGGCCAGGCGTGGGCCTTTGAAAGCCAGGCGCACATGCAAATTGGAACGACGATCCGAGGTTATCGGCTGCAGAAGGGTCTCTCGCAAGGCGATATCGAAAAACGCACCGGTCTGCTGCGGTGCTATCTCTCCCGTGTAGAAAACGGGCATACCGTTCCTTCACTCGACACGCTTGCCAAGATTGCGCAGGCGCTCGATCTCCCACTCGCTCAGTTCTTTGCAGAGGATTCGCTGGGCCGGGAGATGAACACGCAAAAGCTGACGGACGAGGAGCTACGTTTCCTCACCCAGATTCGGCGCTATTCTTCCAACCTGAACGACAGCGACCGCAAGCTGCTGCTCGCCATGGTGAAGAAGTTCGCCGCAACTGCCATCCGCTAGGCTGGTGAACATGCTGGGTGCCTGGAAACCTCCGGGCACCGCAGTTCCTTAAGCCGGCTCACCCGCGCCACAGGTTGGCGACAAAGTGCGCCCCCAGCACCACCAGCAGCAGCACGCTGCCGAAGGCTAGCCATTGCCGCCGGATCCACAGCTTCCGGTCCACTCCCAGCTTCGGCACGAGCAGCACGCCCAGCAACATCCCCGAAAGAAATCCGCCCAGATGCGCCATGTTGTCGATGCGTATCGGCGATTTGAAAGCGTCCGCGCCAAAGCCGATGACGAAGTTCAAGACTGCGAAATAGATCACGCTGCGGCGCAGCCGCGCGACCTCCGTGCGGTCCACCGGAAGCAGCTTCGAACCCAGCAGGGGAATCAGCACGCCCGCTAAACCGAAGACAGCGCCCGACGCGCCGACGCTGATCACGCCGTAGTCCAGGATGTGGCCCGCGCTGACAGCACCCGGGTGCAGCGCCACGCTGAGCAGGTTGCCCACCACGCCCGTCAGAAGATAAGCGGCCACGACACCGAAGGCGCCGATCAACGGCTCTCCCAGAAGCCCCAGGTTGTAAAGGCACCACATGTTTGTAGCGATGTGGATGATGCCGGAGTGGACGAAGGTCGACGTCACCAGGCGCCACCACTGGTGGTCGGCCAGCACAAATAGACCGACATTGGCGCCCCAGTGGACGAGCTGATCGCCCGTGGGCGCGGTCGGCGATACGCCCCGCAGCACCATCAGCAGGTAGACGGCGATGTTGATGCCGGTCAGGATGTAGGTGGCCGGGGCAAGCTGCCAGCCCGAACGACGACGACGCGGCGGCGGAGCCACTGGCTCCTCGTCGTAGGCTGGCCCGTAACCCTGCCGATTGCCGTAGGTCGTCTCTCCCGGCACGGTGCTCGGCGGCAGGATCTCCGGCTCGGCCTGCGAGCCGTTCCTCACGGGAGTCTGCCACTGACGCTGGTCCATTCCTGAAAGCTATCACGCATG
>JAUTWX010000456.1 GCA_030838385.1 Acidobacteriaceae bacterium | reverse complement strand
AGTGAAATCCGCCAAATTTGACGAGACGGTGGAAGTCACCATGCGTCTCGGAGTCGATCCCAAGCACGCCGATCAGATGGTGCGCGGCACCGTGGTTCTGCCGCACGGCCTGGGCAAGACCAAGAAGGTCGCCGTGATCACCTCCGGTGAGCGCCTGAAGGACGCGGAAGCGGCCGGCGCGGACATCGTTGGCGGCGAAGATCTGGTGGAGAAGATTCAGAAGGAAAGCTGGACCGACTTCGACGCCCTGATCGCAACCCCGGACATGATGCGCTCGGTCGGGCGTCTGGGTAAGGTGCTCGGACCGCGCGGTCTGATGCCGAACCCGAAGACCGGTACCGTAACCTCGGACGTCGCAGCGGCGGTCCGGGAGATCAAGGCGGGCAAGATCGAGTTCCGCACCGACAAGACGGCGCTGGTGCACGTTCCGGTGGGTAAGCTGTCGTTCCCGCCGCAGAAGCTGGTGGACAACGCGCTGACCGTGATCACCAGCGTGATGCGCGCCAAGCCCTCCGCGGCCAAGGGCAAGTACGTGAAGGGCATGACCCTGAGCTCGACCATGGGGCCGGGAATTGCGCTCGATCACGCGGTCGCGGACGCGGCGATCGCCAAGTAGAAGCAGCAACTGCAAGCCACTAGCTTCTAGCCGCTAGCTGGTACCGCGCATGGGCAGCGGATGTGAATGAGCCCGCAGAACCGGCTAGAAGCTGAGAGCTAGAGGCTGATTTATGGCATTGACGAGAGCGAAGAAGGCAGAGAAGGTGACGGAGCTGGCGGCGGAGCTGGAGAGCTCGACCAGCGCCATCGTCGGCACCTTTGCCAAGCTGACGGTGGCGCAGGATTACAACCTGCGCAGGGTAGTGCGCGAGGCGGGCGGCAAGTACCGCGTGCTCAAGAACAAGCTGGCGGCTCGTGCCGCGAAGGGCACGCAGGTCGAGGCCGCACTGCAGGGGCTGAAGGGCGTTTCCTCGGTGGCATATACCGCGGGCGATCCGGTGGCGCTGACCAAGGCCATCTCCACCTGGGTGACCGACAACGCCGAGTTCACCTTCAAGCTGGGCATCGTTGACGGCAAGGTCATCTCCATCGAAGAGATCAAGCAACTGGCCACCATGCCTGGCCGGGACGAGCTCTTCTCCAAGCTGCTCTTCCTCATCAACGCCCCGGCGCAGCGGTTGGCGACGGTGATTGCAGCCACGGGACGCGATCTCGCGGTGGTGGTCAACCAGGCGGTGGAGCAGAACAAGTTTGCCGGTCCGGCAGTGGCGCCAGCAGAAGCCGAGGCTGTTCCAGCGGCAGAGGCGTCCGCGCTGGCAGCTACGCCAGAGACCACCCCAGAGGCATCGGCGGTCGCAGGGGAGCCCTCAGCGGTTCAAGAAGGTGCAGCACCCGACGTGACCGGCGCAACGCAGGCCGATCCGGCGCAGCCGGAGACGGGTGAGGCTTCGCAGGCGGAGTCGGCGTCGACCGAGGCTCCGGCCGAGGGATGATGATGATAAGGCTGGCCGTTTGGGCCAGTGGGTACAAGTTTTCCGGTCAGGCTGACCGGGGCGTGATTGGGTTTTCCGCCGAGAGGCGGGCAGGGTTTCGAACCGGCAGGTCGCGGGGTGCTACGTCTGGGCACAACGGAAACCGCGGCGGCAGGGGCGGCAGGCAGCTCTCGAACGGTGAGGGCGGCACGTGAGCAACATATTTCAAAGGCCAATTGAGTTTGGCGAGTGGAGACAAAGATGGCAGACATACAGCAGTTGGAAGATCAGATTGTCGGGCTGAGCCTGCTGGACGCAGCGGCCCTGGTGAAGAAGCTCGAAGAGCGTCTTGGCGTGTCGGCAGCGGCAGCGGCTCCGGTCATGGTGGCCGGCGGCGGTGCGGCAGCGGCGGCACCGGTCGAGGAGAAGACCGAGTTCACCGTCGTCCTGAAGGATGCCGGCGCCAACAAGATCAACACCATCAAGGCCGTACGCGAGGTCACTTCGCTCGGTCTGAAGGAAGCCAAGGACCTGGTCGACGGCGCCCCCAAGCCGTTGAAAGAAAACATCTCGAAGGAAGAGGCGGAGACCATCAAGAAGAAGTTCGATGGCGTCGCCGGCATCGAGATTAAGTAAAGCAAAATCTCCGCCCTTGCAACTTGCGTGCCATAGCGGAACGCGCTACAATCTGGATTGTGCGTTCCGCTTTGCTTTCGCTCGGTTTTCTCGGACGGGCCGGGGTTGAGCTAAGACTTTTCCGGTCCTGGCGGCCGGCGCAACTGCATCCTGGCGGCGGGAGTGCAGAGGCGAAACAGCTGTTTCAGCAGGGCTGCTTACACGCGGGTGAGTTAGGTCGGCGCAACGTAAAGGACATACTGCTTCTGCCAAGTGCACAAATAGGTTGTGACGCTCGTGAGACATCCTGTCTCCACGAGCTTTTGGCGTTGTCAGCACATGTGCGACCGGTTTCACCGTTTGTTTCCAGCCAGGGAGATCCCGCCTAACGCTTGAACCACCCCTGACGGCTCCCCGCCTGCTTCAGGGAAACCGGCATGTTCCGTCTGACGTCCACGCGTCCGGGAACGTTGCCTCAGGCAGTACTCATATCGTGCGTTTTCAAGCGACCGGCCATAGAGGCGACCGGAAGCCCTGTCGAGCGCGCACGCCGCCCCAATTCGAGCGAACTGCTGCCAGGCTCGGGCAGCGGATCGTCGCGCCTCTCGTAACGAGCCCCTGAGGAGTGAAGCATGTCCAGTGAAACCCGCGCCCTTCGCAGCCGCCTCGACTTTTCCAAGATCCCAACCTCCATCCAGATTCCGAATCTGATTGAAGTGCAGCGCCGCAGCTACGAGCGCTTCCTGCAGATGGATAAGCTGCCCTCCGAGCGTGAGGACAACGGGCTCCAGTCGGTATTTACATCGGTCTTTCCCATCACCGATTTCCGCAACATCTCGCAGTTGGACTTCGTGGACTTCGCGATCGGCAACTGGGAGTGCAAGTGCGGCCACCTGAAGGGACTTCATCACCTGCGCACCGCCTGCGTCAACTGCGGCTCCATGGTGATCACCGATCCTTTCCATCCCGGCGATGTGCTCTGCCATCACTGCGGCACCTACAACAAGAACACCCCGGACTTCTGCAACAAGTGCGGCGA
>JAUTWX010000017.1 GCA_030838385.1 Acidobacteriaceae bacterium | reverse complement strand
TCCTTATGATTGCAGCGGAGGTACTGCCGAGTGGCGACTATCAAACTCTGGACTGATGAGGAAGCTGCAATTGTCCCGGATGTGAAGACCGTGTTCGACGATATACGGGCAACTCGCAAATCAGATTTCGTGAACAATTTCTGGCGCGCTCTCGCGAATCAGCCCCGGCTCCTAGAACGTACGTGGTCGAGTGTGAAACAGGTGATGATGGAACCTGGAGTACTCGATCCGCTCACAAAGGAGCTGGTCTATATCGCGGTATCGACAGCGAACAGCTGCAGCTACTGCGTCCACTCGCACACGGCCGCGGCGCGCGCCAAGGGTCTTTCCGACGAGCAGTATGCTGAGTTTCTGGCGGTCGTCGGCATGGCTGCGGAAACGAATAGCCTGGCGAATTCGATGCAAGTCCCTGTGGATCGAGAGTTCCTTATCGGCTAAAGAAGGCTGCGGAGCGAAAGAAAGTGTGGCCGGCGTCTTGTAGTGCGCGGGACTGAAGGGGCAGAAGGATGAGAATCAAAATAGCCAGTGTGGGTGAACCTGTGCTGCGCGATGCGGCGCGGCCGCTTCGTCAGGAAGAAATTGGGAGCGAGCGCATTCGCGAGCTGATCGAATATATGCGGGAGACGCTGGCCGATGCGCCGGGCGTCGGGCTGGCCGCTCCGCAGATTGGGGAGCCGCTGCAACTGGCGATTGTCGAGGACAAAGCGGAATACCAGGCGAAATTGACGGCAGTGGAGCTCAAGGAACAGGAACGGCACCCGGTTCCTTTTCATGTGCTGATCAATCCGGAGATCGAGTTGCTATCGCCGCCGGAGGTTAGCTTTTTTGAGGGCTGCCTGAGCCTGCCTGGATTTATGGCGATGGTGCCGCGCGCCCGCACGGTGAGGGTGCGGGCCCTGAATGAGTCCGGGGCACCCATAGAGATCGAAGCGGAGGGCTGGTATGCTCGCATTCTGCAACATGAGCTCGATCATCTGAAAGGGACCTTATATATAGATCGCATGTGGAGCCGCAGCTTCTCCTCCGTTGAGAATTACAGCCGGCACTGGAAGTCCAAATCGACCACGGAGCAGCGGCAACACTGCCGCCCCGCGCCATGACGCCCTGTCAGAGCGGAGTTCGCTGGTCAGCCATCGTTGCCGGATACGCCCTCCTGGCCTGCACTGCCTTCGCCCAAAGTATTTCTGTCGATGCCTCGCGTATTGCCGGCACTATTCGTCGACTCAACGACGTGGATAACGGGCCGCTCTGCCAGCACGGCGTTGTCGATCTGACGCGCTATTACCGAGAGCTCGGCGTCCAGAACGTGCGGCTGCACGATGTCAACTGGAGCTATGGCGACGTTCTCGACATGGAATTTCTGTTTCCGGACTGGAATGCCGATCCGGAGCGGGCGGAGAGTTACAACTTTGCGGCGAGCGATCTTTATGTGAAGACGATCAGCGATCTCGGGATCAACATTATCTTTCGCCTGGGCTACAGCGCCGAGGGTAAGAGCGCGATTCGGCATAATGTGCCGCCACTCAGTTACGAAAAGTGGGCTGCCGTGGTGGAGCACATTGTCCGACACTACAACGAGGGATGGGACAACGGACTCCACGCCAACATTCGATATTGGGAGGTGTGGAATGAGCCGGATATCGCCGATTTCTGGTCCGGCACGCCGGAGCAGTACTACCGTCTGTATGAGGTCACGGTGCGCGCGCTCAAACGAGTGGATCCGACGCTTCGCGTCGGCGGACCGGCGCTCGCCGGTCATGAGCCGTTTCTCGATGGCTTTCTTGCATACGCAAGGCAGCGCGCGCTTCCGCTGGACTTTCTTTCATGGCACATCTATACGCAAGACCCGGCCGATATTGCGAAGCGGGCCGAGCGATTCCATGAGATGCTGACGCGATACGGATATGCGGGCGCGCAAAGCGTGCTCGATGAGTGGAATTATGGCCCATCGAACTGGGGTGCGCTGTTTCATGACGCATCCGCGACGCAGACGTACTTCGACTCAACGCAAAACTCTGTCGGCGCGGCGTTCGATGCGGCGGTACTGATCGTGATGGAAGACGCTCCGGTCGATATCGCCACCTTCTACACAGGTACAACAGCGATGTGGGGGTTGTTTACGGCGGCCGGCATGCCGCAGAAACCATATTATGCGTTCCTGGCGTTTACGGAGCTGTTGAAGAGTCCGAAGCGTCTTGCAGTGGACGATGCCGCCGATTCGCCGATCCGCACGCTTGCCGGCATTTCCGATGACGGGAAAACGATACGCATTCTGCTCAGCAATCCGTCCGACCAAACGCATGTGCTGCGTTTGAGGCTCGCGAATCTTCCCTGGAGCGGAGCGGCTGAATATCAGGAGCAGGTCGTTGACGAGCGATCGAATTTGGAAGCTCGCAGCGCGCCGGTTACGCGTGCCGGTTCCATTTTCAGCGAGGTGATGACCGGCCGATCGGTGGTTCTGCTGACTATCCGAGCTGGCGGGAAATGATGGCCGTCCGGCGGGACACATCACTCGGAATGACACGCGACGTTATCTGGGTCTGGGAGAGTAGCCGACAAACACCGCCGGATTCGCAGTTCAAGCACGCGAGACTGTTCAGGCCAAAGTATTGCCGCCATTCACTGAAAACTTCTGTCCGGTAATGAAGCCCGCACCATCGCTTGCGAGGAAAGCAACCAATTTGGCAACATCCTCGGGCCTTCCCATTCGCTTCATGGGAACACCTGCTGTGTAGCTATCCAGTTCTTCCTGGGCCACGTCTGCGTGGCGCTCAGCAGGAATCCACCCGGGCGCCACGAGGTTGACAGTAATGCCGGTGGGTGCGAGCTCACGCGCCCAGGAACGGGTAAGCCCCAACTGAGCACCCTTGGCTGCGACGTAGTTCGCAAAGCGGGGATTCCCGAGCTCGAAGACTTCGCTACCGATGTTAATGATCCAGCCGAAGCCGCGCTCTTTCATACCGGGTAGGACCTGCTTCAGCAGCAGCAGAGGAGACTTTACGAAGAACTCCAGTTGATCGAGATAGGAACTCCAGGTTTGCTCCTCGATGGAGAGGAATGGCTGGGGACCGGTCGCATTGACAACAAGAACGTCAATCCCGGCGAAGACGTCCGTC
>JAUTWX010000395.1 GCA_030838385.1 Acidobacteriaceae bacterium | reverse complement strand
AGCTCCGGCCGGTTCCCTTTAGTGAACTGCTCGATGGAGTCCTTGCGCTGCTTGATCAAGGTCGTCAAAACCTGCACCGCCTGGGCATCGGTGACCGGGGAACGTTGGTCTATCTCCTTATTTTTCAATGCAGCCTTTACCATGCGCAGGGTGGAGAGGCGGTCCACTGCCCGCTGCTTCATGGCCCCAACCATATCCTCGTGAATCTTCTCAACCAGGCTCATAGGCCTCCAATCGTGTCAAAACTCCCATTATAGAAACCTTTGTTGGGGGCGACTTTATTACAATGGAAGCATGATCCGGAAGACGCGCTTATTTACTCCAGGCCCCACGCCGCTACTCCCTGCAGCCCAGTTCGCTATGGCCGCAGCCGATATACACCACCGCACTCCGGAGTTCCGCGCACTTTACACCAAGGTGCTCCGCGACTTGAAGACTTTTGTCGGGACCAAGAACGATGTCATCCTGCTCGCCTCCTCTGGTACCGGGGCAATGGAAGCATCTGTGTCGAACCTCACGTCGCCCGGAGACCGTGTGCTGGTGCTCACGGCGGGCAAGTTTGGTGAGCGCTGGGTAAGCCTGGCCAAAGCATTTGGATGCGACGTCGACGTGGTCAGTGCGCCCTACGGCCAGACCTTCGATTTGGAAGAAGTACGCAAGGCGCTCAAGATTGAGACCCGCGCCGTATACATGCAGTCCACGGAAACCTCGACCGCAGTACGCCACAACGTGCAAGGGGTCGCGGAGGTGATCAAGCAGAGCGGCCGTGATGCCGTATTGGTGGTGGACGCCATTACCGGCCTGGGCACCACGCACATCGACATGGACGCCTGGGGCGTCGACGTCCTCATCGGCGGATCGCAGAAGTCGGTCATGATTCCGCCTGGATTGTCTTATCTCGCGGTGAGCGACCGTGCCTGGGATCTGATGGAGATCAGCCTGAATCCCCGCTACTACTTCGATCTGCGCAAAGAGCGAAAGAACGCAGCCAAGGGCGAATCCGCCTACACGCCTGCAGTCGCGCTGATCGCAGCCCTGGGCGCGGCCCTCGACTACATCGCCGGCCAAGCCGATGGCGATCTGGCGGCAGGCCGGGCAAAGCTGGTAGAGAACGCGGAAACCTGCGCTGCCATGACCCGCGCCGCGGTGGAAGCACTGGGCCTCAAGCTCTTTGCACCTGGCTCTCCCGCTTCTGCGGCGACTGCGGTGCTGCCGCCGGCCGGTATGGATTCCGGCGCCTTCGTCAAAGAGTTGAAGACCCGTTTTGCTGCCGTCATCACCAACGGACAAGGCGAGATGAAAGGCCAGATCTTCCGCATCGCGCATCTCGGCTACTTCGACTACATGGATACCATCGCGCTGATCGGCGCGCTGGAACAAGTCGCCCACTCGCTCAAGCTTCCCGGTTTTGCTTTTGGGAAAGCCTTGATTGCTGCCCAGAATGTCTTCGCCAACAGAGCGCCCGATGAGGCGGCGCGCAAAGAGCTTGCCCTGGCAGGCGCCGCCCCCTCCCGTTAGAACCGGTCCAACCTCATGCGAGTGCTGCTCTTGTCAGCGGCAGCACTCGCGTCGCGGTTAACAAATCCCTTAGGAGCACGATGAAGATCGTATTGGCTGAGAAAGTCTCGCCCGCCACCCTGGCTGTGTTTCAAACCGAGGCTGGTTGGCAGATCGTGACCCACGATCAGATAAAGAACGGGCTGGCTGCCGAATTGGCCGACGCCGATGCGCTGGTGGTTCGTTCCGCCGTGCAGGTGGATGAAGCCTTGCTCGAGGCGGCTCCCAAGCTGCGGGTGATCGGACGAGCCGGGGTGGGCGTCGACAATATCGACGCCGATGCATCCACCCGCCGGGGAATCGTGGTCATGAACACTCCGGGCGCCAATGCTATCGCCGTGGCCGAGCTGACCATCGGATTGATGCTGGCGCTGGCGCGTCAACTGCCGCGCGCCAACACCCTGTTGCACGCCGGCAAGTGGGAAAAGAAGTCGCTGCAGGGAGCGGAGCTGCGCGGCAAGCAACTCGGCATCCTCGGTTTGGGCCGTGTGGGACTTGAAGTGGCTCGGAGAGCCAAGGCCTTCGGCATGGAGCTGTTGGGGCACGATCCTTTCGTTGCGCCCGCCGTTGCCCGCGAGAATGGGGTGCGGCTTTGCTCAGTGGACGAGCTATTCCGCACTGCTGACTTTCTAACCTTGCACGTAGGGCTTACCCCGCAGACTGCGGGCATCATCAACGCTGCAACGCTGGCTACGATGCGCAAAAACGTGCGCATCGTTAACTGCGCTCGCGGCGAGCTGATCGACGATGCGGCCTTGGTAGCCGCTCTGAAGTCCGGCCAGGTAGCTGGGGCCGCCCTTGACGTCTTCAGCCAGGAGCCCTTGAAGGACTCACCCTATTTCGGCTTGGATAATATGATTTTGACCCCCCACATTGCCGGCTCCACGGGCGAGGCTCAGGAGGCGGTTGGGGTGCAGATCGCCCAGCAGGTCAAGGAGTATCTGAAATTCGGAGTGGTACAGAACGCGGTCAATCTGCCCTCCATGACCTATGAGGAATATCAGGAGGTTTCGCCTTACATCCTCATGGCCGAGCGCCTGGGCGCCTTTCTCTCTCCCCTCGCCGCAGGAAATCTGGAGAGCATCCACATCTCCTATAGCGGGCGTCTGGCGCAGGGCAAGACCGAGTTAGTCCGCAACGCAGCCATTCAGGGCGTGTTCGCGAACTCGGAAAATGTAAATCGCATCAACGCCCTTTCCGTGGCCGCCGAGCGTGGTATCCGGGTGCACGAAGATAAGAAGGAAGAAGGGTCGGGCGGTGCGGGAACGGTGCTCAAGATTACCCTACATACCGGCACTGGCGACACCACTGCGAGCGCCACCGTGCTGCATGGAAGTTCGCCTCGCTTGCTCGCCTGCGACGGCATCGACATCGAAGCTCCGCTGCACGGAACCCTGCTCTTCATCCGCAACCTCGACGTGCCTGGCGTGATTGGGCGAATTGGCACCATTCTCGGCGAGCATAAGATGAATATTGCCAACTTTGCTTTAGGACGGAGCGTACGAACGGGCCGGCACAACGCGCTCGCAGTGGTGCAGATTGATGGCCGTGTAGCACCGTCGGTCCTGGTCGCACTGCAGTCAACCGAGGCCATCACCGAGGTTCGCCTGATCGAGCTGGCCGACCGCCAGCCGGCGACCGCAGTTACTGAATGAAGAATTTGCAAACCTGAAGGAACATAAATGCCGCTATATGAATACCAGTGCAAAAAGTGCGGACATCGCTTTGAACGAATCCAGTCCTTTTCTGCCCCGGATGAAAAAGAATGTCCAGTCTGCCAGGGCGAAGTGGAACGCCTGATTTCGACGCCGGCCCGTCCGCATTTCAAGGGTTCGGGTTTCTACTCTACGGACTACGCAGCCAAGCCCTCTGCATCGGCCAAGTCAGGAGACGGAAGCAGCAGCAGCGCTGACGGCGGCTCGCCTAAATCGGACAAGAGCGGATCCGATAAAGGATCAACAGACAAGCCGGCAGCGAAGACGGAAAGCGCGCCGGCC
>JAUTWX010000383.1 GCA_030838385.1 Acidobacteriaceae bacterium | reverse complement strand
TCTGGACATAGCGTCCCAGTTAGCTGGTGCGAAGGGCCGCAAGCAACCCTTCGACCGGTTGAAAACGAAGCTCCAGTTCGGCTAGCAACACGCTCTGCATATCCTTGCGGAACACGGCCAGCCATGCGCCCGGCGTGACCGCTGGGGCGTCCCCCGATGCTTGGGCATCGGCCAGCGTCTTCTGCTCGGCCTGGCGCAAACGCTCGAAGTGCCCTCCGAGCAACGCGGGCACGGTCGCCAGCAAACTCCGCTCGCGCGCGCTCAACGCTCGCTCCATGACCGCATCCACCTCCGCGAGGCGAGTCATGGCGGACGTCCTGGCGGCCAGCTTTTCCCGCAGGCGGCCGCGTAGGTTGCCGATGCCCGTCTCCATCGCCTGCTGCATGGCGAGATAGTGCTGACGAAAAACCGGGTAGTCGACCGCCGCGTCCGTGGGGGCTCCATGAGCGGGCGCTTGCGCAGGCCCGTGCCGCTTGATGGCGGCGAAGGCGTTATTACCGGCGATGGCATTCGCCAACGCGCTGCGCACACGGGCGCACTCGTTCTCCTCACCGCTGCCGAAGTCTCGCGCGCCGGCGGGCACGGCAGGCGGATTGCCGTTCAGCGCCGTGGACAGCGCGATGGCGTCTGTCCAGTGGAGCCATTGGCTCAGCCGGTCCGAGAGCGATTGCCGGGATTCGGTAAATTCGACGTCCGTCAGGCGAGCAAGTAAGCGAATGAGCGTCGGGCCGCTGAAAGCTGTGCGCTGTGGGGCTTGCACCATACCACCAGAGTCAAAAAGTCCGCTAGTTTACACGCCGGCGGGATGGGGGACGCTGACTGTTGATTTGTGGGGGGAAGAGCGCGGGATTTCAGCGGGTTTGATACGGCACTCGCGATGGCCGGATTTCGAGTCGGATTTCCGGACATTGGTATGTTCGGCTGACGGGCGCTTGGAATCTCGCGGTTGAAGTTCGTATCACGTGCGCGTCGACAACCGGTGTCAGTTATCGGGCGTAAAGAATCGCGAGACGTGGTTGCCGCGCGGTGGGTGCGTGTAGTCGTGAGCCCCGGGAGCTGCTTGGTGCGCAGTACTACACGATGGCCCCTCCGGCCGATAGCCCGAGACCTTCTTCGTCCGTGCAGACAGGTTGTACTCCGACTCGAACTCGTTTTCCCAAAAGCGTCGCGTCGAACAGCGGAACAGTCCACGCTTGCGTCTACCATGATGCTTGCGAACTTCAGTGTCGCCCCTGCTGGTTGTCTACGATCTAGGCATTGCTTTGAAATATCCCTTTGGCCCGGGCCCTGTCTGTCGGCGATCGGCGGCACGCGCCCCGGAGCGGCCGTGCAGATTTCTACAAAGCGGTCAGCCGGCAGCGGGCATTATTTGCCCGCTCGGAGCCTCTCGCGACCGGCGCGTTGTCGTCCGATCTGCAGCATCGCGATACTCGCAAGTATCAAGACGACGGCCGCTACTTCGAATATGCCGACCTTCTCACCAGCGGCCCAACCGATTAGCAGCGCGACCGTAGGTGTAATATAAGTGGCGCCAGAAGCCGCAACCGCACCGAGTTCTTGCAGCAAGAAGTAGTAGATCAAAAAGGCGGTTCCGGTTCCCAGAATACCAAGTCCGACCACCACGCCCATAGCCGCACGCCAATCCTGAAGTATCTGCCCAATACCGGTGAAGTTCGTCAGCAGAAGAAGTATAAGCAGGGCCAGTCCCACCTGCCAGGTGGCGAGTGCCAGGGGCGGTAAGTTGAGCGGCGCCAGAAAGCGACGGACGTAGACATACGACAGCCCAAGAATGATTGAGCCGGTCAGCATCCAAACAACACCCGCGCGGTTGATGGGATTGGCTGTGCCCTCCCAGGGGCGCGCAATCAGAGCGATGCCGGCAAAGCCTAAAACAACCCCAACCGCCATCAACCCGTTGAGCTTCTCGGTTCGCAGAAGCAAGAGCGAGAAGATAGCGGTGAACAAAGCGATCGACCCGCCCAGGACGCCCGCGATGCCCGAGGGGAGCAACGCCGTTCCCTTTACGATGGCAAAGTAGTAGAAGGCCGTCGCCACAACGGCCATGACGAGGAAATGAGGCAGATGACGGGCCTGGCTGCGGTTGATCACGCCTTTATGCCAGGCCGCAGATGCCAATGGCAGGAAACCAAAAAATACCCGCAAAAGGACTATTTGCTCAGGGCTGATCAAGGCCGCAGCCCATTTCATGTAGATGAAATTCGATCCCCATATGAGGCCGAGAACAACAAAGGCAGCATAGGTAAGTATCATTGGGTATATCCATGCGGAATGGAGAGAGAAGCATGCGGATGGAATTCTCGAATATCGTATCGGGACCTCGACCGGGCAACGCTGTATGAGCTCGTCAGGCGTAGATCACTGGCTTCTTATCGAACGATACAATATGGGAGAGCCGCGTATTAAATCTCTGGTGTCTGAAACCGATAGACGTCCAAGCGATTCATCTCGCATGGGGTAACGCTCCTCGATTTACGACAATCGGCTTCAGCACTCAGACTCATAGAATTGCCTCGGGCCGTCACGTCTAAAATGCTCGAAATTCAGGCTGATAACAGATCCAAAATCTTTCTGAATCTTACGTAGTGCGCCCTGGTGATCAGTTTCCTTACCTGCGGAGACGCCGCTGAAACTCGAACTGTTGACGATCTGCCCGCTCGGATCGAACGTCTCAAACTGGCTGGACAGGGACCTTCGCCGGTGGCAGACGGCTGCCGCTCAAGATTCTTTGCTTGTGACGGAATCACTTTCTGTTGGCTAGCTCATCGCATTGTCACGACTAGCATCGCCCACAGCAACGACAAATTCCAATTGAAGATCCGCGATGTGGTAGATTTTTACGGACCCGGTCGTCCTTCACCTAGCTGCACCATGCCAGAAAATAAAGAAAAATTTGAAGCAGACACTTCGCCGAACGCGGAGCAGATAGGTCACGCACCGAGCAAGCCGAAGCGCTGGCGGCCGTCCCGTGCTCTCCGCAGCATCCTGATGGTGTTTGTCGGCTTTGTCGGCTTCGTCATCGTCTCTGGCATTGTGCTGTACAAGCCGATCATGTATGGCGACATGATCGAGAACTTCGGCATTGTGATGATGCTGACCGTTCCGGTGATTGTCGCCGTCGCGTTCCGCGTTGGCCTGGATTCGTGGCTGGATGCAGAATGAACCGGGTCGGGAAATCACCGTGCACCGCCGGTGTCAAAAAGAGGACCCATGAGCTGCAGAGCAGCGGTTCCATAGCATACAGTCCGATCGCGCCAACATCCTCTGGGCGCGACAACCCAGGCAGATGCGGTGCCGCTGAGGACAAAGCGTTGATCATAGGGCTTTGAGGTTGTTGCCAATATTGGCAACAACCTCAAAGCCGCAGCAAGACTTCGCCGCTTTAACACCCGCGCTCGAATTTACGAACCAAAGTACACCGGTTGCATGCCGTCATTGGCGTCCGGGCGGATCGACGCACCGATCGCATGATCCAATCTATGGATCACACGATCCATAGATTGAAGCGGATGATGTGAACCCGACGCCGATGTGCCATCGGCCACGCCACCGTAGCTGGACGCAGCGGCGTTCTGCACGGCACCACCACTCAGTGACGCGTTCGATTGAGCAAACGAAACAGCCGGGGCGGCGAGCACCGCGGCAACCACAATGGCTTGGATAAGCGATTTCATGATGAACCTCCAGTCTTGGTTAGGCCGAACTGTTGTTCAAAGCCGGTGAATCCAAGTCTAGGTAAGAGATCGCTTAAAATTAAGTCCACTACGCACAATGAATTATTGTGTTTTTAGGTGTAAACCCTAGTCTGTACTGCGCCGGCAGTAAGCGGGTGTCTTGGCCTGTCAAAAGATCCTTCTATGGGAAACTGAATGTCAAGCCCCTGTTGATTGAAATAACTTTGTTATACGAAATAAATCTCCCTGGTCTGCGGGTCAGCCTGCGGGGTCGCCTGCTACGACCAGACGCAGGCTGACCCGCAGACCAGGCCCCGATTGCCTGTGCCTTTTTGCAGCCTGGCATGTCAATGTCATTCAGGTCAGGGTGTGTGATGGGACCGGCCAGTAGCAGTGCCAGGTCGACCTTCTATCCGTGCCGGCCTGGCAGGCCGGTCACCTCATGCCGCATGCGCGAAGCGCTGGGACCACCCTGTTACCGACGCGCCCCTTCTCTGGGAAACGGCTACCTGCATGGGTAGCCCGGATCTTTTCCGGGCGCGTTGACCTTTCGATGCCATGCTGCGTCTGATGTCCTTCAGGTGTTCGCGATATTGAGAGCCCCTGGCTTGAGTAGCGCACCGTCGGGAATCTCGCCGTGTTCGAGAAAGCGCCACAGGGCGATCGCCAGACGCCGTGCGAGCGCGACGATACCGATGCGCCGCATCCGCTTGCCGGCACCGGCAAAGCGTTCATTGAACCAGTGGCTGAGCTGGCTGCCGGGCTGCCAGCGCAGCCAGCTCCAGGCGAGCTCCACCATCAGCCACCGGCATCGTTTGTTGCCCGCCTTGCTGATCCCCAGTTCAACCTGGCTGGTGCCGCTGGCGTACGGCGTGGGCGTCATGCCCAGGCAGCCGGCCACTTCCCGGCGGTTGCGAAACTGGCGCCACCCGAACAGTTCCCTGACCAGCGTCCACGCGCTGCCGGTGCCGATACCGGCCAGCCGGGCCAGCAGCGTCATGCCCGGGTGTGCACCGCTGCGCACCTGGCGCTCCTGCTGCACTTCGAGCAGGCGGATCTGCTGGCGCACCAGCGCGAGCCGCTCGCATTCGCGGTCAATCTCGGCGCGCAGGCCGGGTGCTAGCAGCTCGCGCTGCCGGGCCCACCAGGGCGTCCAGAGGCGGGCGCCGACGTACCTGACGCGCAGGTTGTGCAGCACCAGCAGGGAGCGGATGCGGTTGGTGTGTGCGGTACGCTCGTGCCGCAGGCGTTCGAGTTCGCGGTGCAGGCGCCGGTCGTCTTCCTGCTCCGGCGTGGGGATGCGCGCGATGGCCCACAGCCGCCGCTCGCCCGCGTAATAGCGCATGAGCATCGACAGCAGCCTGTCGCTGTCCAGCCGGTCGGTCTTGGCGCGACGGGCCCGCCGGTTCACCTCGATACTGGCCGAATCCACCACGAGATTGACGATACCCTGCCCGGTCAGCCAGCGGTGCAGCCAGAACCCGTCGCGGCCAGCCTCGTAACAGCTGTAGACGGGTGCGTCGGCGCCGAGATGGCAACGCGCCCTGGCGTGCGCGATGGCGGTGAGGACCGCCGTGGTATCACCCGCGGCGACCGTATGGCGGCTGGGCGCGCGCTGGCCATCACCCAGTGAGAGCTTCCAGCTCTTCTCGCCCAGTTCAAAAGCCATGTACAGGCGGCCACCGGCCGTCGTATCCTGCCCACGGAGGGCTGTGTTTGGCGTGTCCATTTGCGTGCTCCTTCGGAGAAAACGGGTGTGCAAGTC
>JAUTWX010000367.1 GCA_030838385.1 Acidobacteriaceae bacterium | reverse complement strand
CCACCTTCCGCAGCCAGCTTCCGATATCCATCCTGCTCCGCCTTCCACCACGATGATCCGGGAGGTTGTGCAAGTTGTCCAGAGCGCAAGGCGCGCAAGTCATGTCCGAAATGGGTCAATCGCGACGGTTTCTTGATGCCCGCGGTACGTCCGGTCTACCCCAAACAGCAGACATCTCCGGACCCGGTCGGCACTTCGCATTTGTGCCAGGAGCAGAAGTGGCAGGTATCCGCAATGAACGGATCAGGGCGACAATCGAAGGGTAAGCCGATTATGCACTTCGCGGAGTCCGCATTTGTGGATTGAGGGCAGCCGCACGCTCCTCCAGTCAAGCTGCGTCCGTTTCCATGGTGTGTCGTTCCTGTGATCTTAGGTTTGTGCGAGCCACCTGCTCGGGGGGTTCTCGGACCCCGAGCGGTGGGTTATCGCGCAACCCACCCGTTTTGCTGCCACACCGGGCCGCCTCTTCCAGTGACGCGGGGCAGTTTGTGCCCCGCGTGGTGCAGAGGGTTTGTCCGCAACCCGACGCTCACTGCGGGTTTCGTTATAACCCGCACTCCTTTTCAGGAAAGTTTGGTATTATTCGTCCCCCTAAGTGTAGGCCCCTAAGGTGATCATATGAGGCGGCGTGAGCTTATTGCCCTCGCAATCGGAGTGGCAGCCTTCCGGCACCTCGCGGCGCGCGCGCAGCAGGCAGTTCCGACAATAGGATTTCTCCATCAAGGCGCGCAGCCGACGCAGCAGCTCATGGACTCCTTCCGGCAGGGCCTCGGCGAGACCGGTCTCACTGAGGGCCGCGACTACACGATCGAGAACCGTTCCGCAGAAGGCAAATACGATCAGCTGCCGACCCTCGCGGCCGAGCTGATCGGCCGGCGCGTCGCGGTCATCGCCGCCGAACTCCTGCCGGCAGCGCTTGCCGCCAAGGCCGCGAGCCAGTCGATCCCCGTCGTCTTTCTGACCGGAAGCGATCCGATCGGTTCGGGCCTCGTCTCGAGCCTCAGCCGGCCGACGGCCAACGTCACCGGTATTGCCTTCATGTTCACCCTACTGGGAGGAAAGAACCTGCAATTGCTGCGCGAGGTAGTTCCCAAGGCGGCGGTGATCGGGGTGCTCGTGAACACGAACAACCCCAACGCCAAGCCGCAACTTGCCGACCTGCAGGCCGCCGGCAAAGCGCTCGGCCAGGAACTTGTCGCCTTCGGGGCGACCAACGAACGCGAAGTCGACGACGCCTATGACAAGATGATGGCCCATCCTGTGGGCGCGCTCATCGTCACCGCCGACGGTTTCCTGATCAGCCGGCAAGATCGACTCCTCTCACTCGCCGCGCGGCATGCGCTGCCGACGATGTATTCACTTAGCCAATACGTCAGGGCAGGCGGCCTCATGAGCTATGGCGCAAATCTGACAGAGGGTTTCCGGCAAACCGGAAACTATGTCGGCAGGGTCCTGCATGGCACCAAGCCGGCCGATCTGCCTGTGTTCCAGTCCTCGAAGTTTGAGCTGGTCGTCAACCTCAAGACGGCGAAGGCTCTCGGACTGACCATTCCTGCAACAATCCTTGCCAGCGCCGACGAGGTGATCGAGTAAGCGGTTCCGCAATGTCCGCTTTGGGGTCAGACTCGGAAGTGACATCCAGTCCGCGTCATGGCCGCTTTCCCCCTGGAAGCGGACATCTCTCCGTGCCCAGGTGACATCGGCTTCGTGCCGATAGTGTTGCAAAAGTCAGCTGGATGAGTTTGCCGTGCAATGTTCGCTCTCCGGCGCTCAGCGTTTTGAATCTTCCTTGCCACGCGAACTCTGGCGACGAATCAATGTTGCGCGCTTCGTAGCCCGAAAGACTTTTGCAACACTATCTGCCAGAAGCAGAAGTGGTGCGGCGGGCGATCGGCTCCAACACGATGCCTCTCCCTTCCTCTACATCCGCAGCATATTCCGCCGTGAGTGGTTCACTTTCCAGACAGGTGGGCGCAGTATGGTAGGCGTTGGGGTTGGCGGTGAAACCATGCGACGGCGCGATCTTATTATCCTTGTAGGCAGTGGAGTCGCTGGCCGGGCGCTCGGTGCAAGGGCGCAAGAGGCGGGCAAAATTTGGCGGATGGGGTTAATCGCGCACCGGTACGAGACGTTTTATGCACAACTATTCACCGGGCTCCGGCAACTCGGCTACGAAGAGGGCCGAAACCTTGTTGTCGAGCGCCGGTACGCCGAGGGCCACGCCGAGCAATTCCCGGATTTCGCAGCGGAGATGGTTCGGCTTAACGTCGATGTCATTATAGTGGTGACGACGCCAGCCGCTCTCGCCGTGAAAAAAGCCACGACCACGATCCCGGTGGTCTTCCCCAACGCGATCAATCCGGTGGAGACCGGCGTGGTCGCTTCCCTTGCACATCCACGCGACAACGTGACTGGAGGCGCGATTCCGACTGCGGAACTCAGCGCGAAGCGTCTTGAATTTTTCAAAGAGGTGATGCCTGCGCTGTCGCGCGCTGCGGTGCTCTGGAATTCCGGCAACCCTTCTGTCTCGCTTGGCTTGCGAGACACACGAATTGCGGCGGAGAAGCTTGGAATCGATCTTAAGCCACTGGAACTGCGTGAGCCGGAGGATTTCGCAACTGCTTTTGCCAGGCTGACCCAGGATCGCCCTGACGTGCTCATTGTCTTTCAGGATGCAATAACGCTTCAGCATCGAAAGCAGATTATTGATTTCACTGCACAGCAGCGGCTGCCCGCTATGTACACCGCGCGGGAATGGGCACAGGAAGGTGGGTTGATGTCTTACGGCGAGAACCTTGGCGCGATGTTCTACCGCGCGGCTTATTTCGTAGATCGAATCTTCAAAGGCACAAAGCCCGCTGATTTGCCAGTGGAGCAACCGACCAAGTTCGACTTGGTCCTCAATCTGAAGACTGCCAAGGCATTGGGAATAACCTTCCCGGCGCTAATACTTGCTCGCGCTGACGAGGTGATCGAATAGGAGTCGCTTCGCTGCCCCGAGCGGTCACTCGGGCGGAATCATTGGTTAGCGGGTCGTCGAGATGGGGAAGGATCCCACCGGGAGTCGCCAGGGCATTGGTGCGCTACTCCTCGGCTGTTACACCGGGCCAATGTCTCTCTTGGGTCCAGGCTGTGTGAAAACGCCGTCAATGATATGATTCTCCAGCGATTTTTAGC
>JAUTWX010000330.1 GCA_030838385.1 Acidobacteriaceae bacterium | reverse complement strand
CGCTCCTCGAATGCGGCCTCAACGACTTCACCGCATTCCTCACCAAAGTGCACCGCCTCCACAATCCCGCGCTGGTGAATGGCATTCTCAAGCAGGGCGGTTTCATCATTGAGCGTCAGGAATCCGTTGACATTACACCCGACGGCACCTGGCACGCGTCTGACGGCCGCCGGCTCTTGGACGCCACTCCGCTTGCCGCCAGGCTGGCGGCGCTTCCTCCGGACCAGCATGCCGCCCTGGGTGATGCATGCGAGCGGCAGCTCGACAACTACACCAAAGACGGGGCGTCCCAGGATGGCGAGTTGGACCTGCACTTCCCCGCAACCTTCTACATCGCGCGGCCTGCCTGAAGAAAAAACAAGCAGACAGCAGAGCGAATTCCGTCCACCCGGGGCCACGCAAACAACACCTCACCTGGCGCGCAGATTCTCAGGAATGTGCCAGCCATTCGTGCGTTCGGACTTCAACAGCAGATAGAAGTCGTAAGTCTCGTTATCCACCCCCTTGCTGTGCATCCGGTTCGCCAGCGCCATCGCCTGGTCTGTGGTCGCTGCACCCGGCTGCTGGACCGCGCCGAAAGTAAAGTCATTGAAGCAAGGCTCCCACGGCGGGTTGGCAATGACCGGCAGATCGGGCAACGAGGTGTCCTGCCGGTTCAGATCCAGCGCGTGGGCAAGATTTGCGATTTGGTTCGACGCATCTCTCGAAGTGAGAGGCGCTAGTTGCCAGCGCCATTCCATCAGCTTCAGCACCGAAGTATGGTCGTAGAGCATAGAGTCGATGCGCGGCTTGTCCGGGTTGCCGCGCGTGAAGGGCGATACCACCACGACCGGCACACGGCAGCCCAGCAGCGCCTTGCCGTTCACCAGATCGGTATCGACGGCATTCGGAGCAATCACCCGCGGCGGCACCACATGGTCGAAGAAACCGCCCCATTCATCGCGATTGATGACCAGAACCGTCTTTGACCACCCCGGCCCGTTCGCCAGCGCTGTCACCACCTCCCGCAGAAAGATCTCTCCCTTGCGCAGGTCGGCGTGTGGATGGTCGTCGTTCCCTGAACCATCGTCGAGGATAGTGAACCATGGATCGACAAATGAAACTGCCGGCAGCGTGCCCGCCGCAGCGTCCGCCAGGAACTGCGCGTACAGATCGGAGATGCCGATGTAGTTCAAGCCCCAGAGAGCCAGGAATGGCACATTCGAGTAGTAGTATTTCGCGCTCACGCCTGCCTGCTGCAGCCTGTCCCAGATGGTCGGAAGCGTCGAAAGATCCAGAGTATTGCTCAGCCGATCGGTCTGCGCAGCATGTTGGAAGATACGGTTCGGGAATGTCGAAGAAAGAATGGAGGGGAAGTAGTTGCACAACGTGGTGTAGTTGCGCGCCAGCGCGCTGAACAGCGGCAGATCCTGCTCCGCATAGTAGCCGATGGAGAAGATGTCATTCGTGCTGGTGCGCAGCCATCCGTCCATCTTTCCGCCGTTGTACTCCGAACGTCCCCCTGCGAAGGAATGATCCGGGTCCGGATGCGCGCAGCCAACGAAGTCAGTCAAACGATAGGTCGCATGCGCCGTTCCGCTATTGTCCAGATACTCGAGACCCGCCTGCCGCCCATTGGCATTGGGCATCCAGCCCAGCAAATGATCGAAGCTGCGGTTTTCCATCATCACAACCACGACATGCTCGATGCCGGAGAGCTCAGGACTCGGCAGCGAGGCATCCAGACTTTGTATCTGTTCGGACTGGCCAAGAGAAACGGCGCTCGCCAGCGTTGCGCCGGAAATACCGGCCACGCTGCGCAGAAAGTCTCTGCGATTCACACTCATGGGGGAGCCTCCAAAAGGAGATGGCATGCCCGCAGGCACGCGCCGACCGTTATAGGCGCGAAGTCACACCCCATTCATGAATGCCCCGTAAAAACCTGCATGAAAAGAAATGGCCAGCGAAACCCGCTGGCCGCTTTCCACAACTCGGGCAGCCCCGCCGTTACGTAACCGACATCTACTACTCGACCGGCACTCCGCCCCGCAGCCTTCTACATCGCGCGCCCATCCTGACGCTCTCGCTGCTTACCGCGCCTCCGCATGCTCTTTCAACCACGACTCCCCCTGCGCCGACTTGAACCACTCCCCCGCCACCTGCCGCGTCGTGATATTGAGCCGGTTCCACATATTCACAATCGCAATGTTCAACACCAGCACGGCAAGCTCCGGTTCATCGTAATGCCGCGCCGCCTCGTCCCAGATCGCATCCGGCACGGGATCCGCGCGATCGCTGATCCGCGTCGCCGCCTCCGTCAGCGCCAGCGCAGCGCGCTCTGCATCCGTGAAATACGGCGCATCCCGCCATGCCGCCACGGCGAACATGCGCTCGTCCGTCTCGCCCGTCTGCTTCAGCGTGCGCGCGTGCATGTCCACGCACACGCTGCAGCCATTGATCTGGCTCGCGCGCAGGTGCATCAGGTCAATCGTCCGCGCCGGCACGCTGCCTTTCTTCACGGCGGTCCCCAGCGCCATCAGCGACTGCATCGCGTCCGGCACCAGCATTGCGGGGTTCGTCATTCTTGCCTGCATATCTCTCCTCCTCAGTTCGGCAAATCAGTCCGGTAAATTGGTCACACCGGATCCGTTTCGTCCGTCACTACCATGACGAAGCAAAACGGGAGAATGTGACTGGATGACGGAACCTGATCCGCTGGCTGCGCAATTCGAAATAAACCGGAGCCATCTGCGTGCCGTCGCCTACCGCATGCTCGGCTCGCTGAGCGAAGCCGACGACGCCGTTCAGGAAACATGGCTTAAGCTCAGCCGCGCCGACGAGAGCAGCGTCGAAAACCTCGGTGGCTGGCTCACCACCGTCGTCGCCCGCGTTTGCCTGGACATGCTGCGCGCACGCAACGCGCGCCGCGAGGACTCTTTCGAAGAGCGCACCGAAAAACACATAGCAGAATCG
>JAUTWX010000311.1 GCA_030838385.1 Acidobacteriaceae bacterium | reverse complement strand
CTGCTGAGTGTGCTGGATGGCGGCATCTTTACCAGTCCTCTTTACTGTAAGGAAAGTATACCCTACTGCGATAGACTAGGGGCATGGAACCGTTGGTGATTGCGGGGCGTGCCTTTCAGTCGCGGCTGATCGTGGGCACGGGCAAGTACAAGGATGGCGCGGAGACGCAGCGGGCCATCGAGGCTTCTGGCGCGGAGATGGTGACGGTGGCAGTGCGGCGGGTGAACCTCGACCGCTCCAAGGAGTCGCTGCTGGACTTCATCGATCCCCAGCGCTACTTCCTACTGCCGAACACGGCGGGCTGTTACACGGCGGACGAGGCGATCCGGGCGGCACGGCTGGGACGCGAGGTGGGGCTGTCGGACTGGGTGAAGATCGAGGTTATCGGCGACCAGGCGACGCTCTATCCGGATGTGCAGGCGACGCTCGAAGCTACCCGCGTGCTGGTGAAGGAGGGCTTCACCGTACTGCCCTACACCTCGGATGACATCGTGTTTGCGAAGCGGCTGGTGGATGCGGGCGCGGCGGCGGTGATGCCGCTGGCGGCGCCGATCGGCAGCGGCATGGGACTGCAGAACACGGCGACCCTGCGCATCCTGCGCGAGATGATCACCGAGGTGCCGCTGATCGTCGACGCCGGCATCGGCTCTGCTGCCGAGGCGGCGATGGCGATGGAGATGGGCGCGGACGCGGTGCTGATCAACTCGGCAATTGCGACGGCGAAGAATCCGGTGCTGATGGCCGAGGCGATGCAGCACGCGGTGCTGGCAGGGCGGGAGAGCTTCGTCGCGGGGCGGATGCCGCGCAAGCTGTATGCGACGGCTAGCTCGCCGGTCGAGGGCGTTTCGCGGGTCAGTTAGCCGGTCGAGAACCGTCACACACACTGCCGTCCACTGGCGCTGGCGAGTTAGACTTCCAGACATGCGCGTCTTCGGAATCGACTGCGGCACAGAGTGCACTGGCTACGGCGTCGTCGATGTGGACCAGTCCGGGCGCATGCCTCGGCTGCGGGCGATTGCTGCCGGGGGGATCGTGCTCTCGAAGAAACTGACGATGGCAACTCGCCTGGCGCGGGTGTACGCGGAGCTGACCGCGCTCATCACGCTGCACCAGCCGGCAGTGGTCGCGATCGAAGATATCTTCTTCTCCGCGAATGCCAAATCGGCGCTGAAGCTGGGGCAGGTGCGCGGGGTGGCGCTGCTGGCGGCGGCGAACCTCGGCCTGCCGATTGCGGAGTATGCGCCGTTGAGCGTGAAGTCGTCCGTGGTGGGCTACGGCCTAGCGAAGAAGGAGCAGGTGCAGTTCATGGTGGCGCGGCTGCTAGAGCTGGACTGCGAGCCGGAGCCTGCGGACGCCGCTGATGCGCTCGCGATTGCCATCTGCCACATCCACACGGCGCAGACCATGGCAGCCCAAAGCCTCGTAGCGCCCCGTATGCCGCCGGCGATCAGAACGCAGGCAGCGCCGCCAACAATCACGCCCGTGATGAGGCCTCGATAGATGCGGGCTGCGGGCGCCACTGTTTCTACCGGGCTTGCGTTGTTGCTGTGCGTGGCGGCCCAGGCACAGCCGCCAGCGACCGTGACCTTTCACTTCGACGATCCGCGGATGCAGCCGGCCAAGTACACGATCACGCTGCATGAGGATGGCACGGGCCACTTCCACGCAGAGGGTGGATCGACCAGTCCCGACGATACGGCTGCGCTGCCCAGTGAAGGGCAGGACCGTCCGATCCAGGCGACGGCGGGCACGGTCGAGCACATCTTTACGGTCGCACGGGCGAAGAAGTTCTTCAATATGGCGTGTGAAAACGGCGATGCGCACGTTTCGTTTACCGGCAAGAAGGAGCTGGGCTACCAAGGCACAGACGGCCACGGAGGCTGTTTTTACAATTACAGCAAAGACCCTAAAATTGAGTGGCTTACGACGGAAATGCAAGGTATCGCTGCAACTCTCGAAGAGGGCCGCCGGCTGGAAATCGAGCATGAACACGGACGGCTGAGCCTGGACGCCGAGCTGGAGACGCTGGAGAACATGGCGCAGAACGGCCAGGCGCTGGAGCTGGGCAATATCGCGCAGACACTGCTCGCCATCGTGAAGGACGATGCCGTGATGCAGCGGGCTCAGAAGCGCGCGCGGCATCTGCTGGCGATCATCGATGCCGGCGGCGTGGTGACGAAGTAGCGAGCGGGCGCCGCGCGTTGCGCGTCTGCATCTGCGTTGGAACCGTCATCGGGATGGCGCGCATCAAAGCGGCCAGATCCTTCAGTTTTGCTTCATTTTTTCTTGTCTTGACGTGGCTCAAAGTGACAATCGTGTACCGCGTGGAGTCGCAATGACTGCGACCTTCTGCCCGGTTGCGTGTTCTAACCAGTAGAGCCAGCGGCCCGCGGTTGGGCTGGCCGGCCTTGAGGAGGTGGACCCCATGCGTGGACACCGATTGTTAGTTTCGCTTTTTGCTTTGGTCATGGGCGCCGGCACGCTTCTGGCGCAGGTGCAGGCCACGACGGCGTTGGTGCGGTTGAGCTATGTGCAGGGCGACGTGAAGATCCTGCAGGGCGAGGCGACGCAGTTCGGTCAGGCGCAGGCTAACATGCCGCTGCTTGCCGGGTACACGCTTTCGACCGGCAAGGATGGGCAGGCGGAGGTGGAGTTTACCGATGGCAGCGTCGCGCGCGTGACGCCGAACAGCCAGCTCCGGCTGGATAAGCTGCCTGCCGCCGATGAGCGCGATGAGCCGACGGAGGTGACGATGGTCTCCGGCCTCGGCTACTTCGAATTGAACACGGGCAATGGCCAGCACTTCGCCGTGCACTTCAATGCCGCGCAGGCGCAGCCGGTCACCAACTCGATCTTCCGCATCAGCCTGGACAACGCGCCAGACCTCTCGGTTCTCGTCGGGACGGTGCGCGCGTCGGTGAGCGGGGCGTTCGATCAGACGGTCGAGGAAGGAAACAGCCTGCACTTCGCAGCGGATGATGCTTCGAATGTGACGACGGCTTCCATCCAGAGCGATACATGGGACCAGTGGAACCAAGACCGCGACGGCCAGATTGCGCAGCAGGCACAGCAGCAGACGAGCGCGCGCGAGACCAGCGGCGCCGCGAACGAGCCGGGATGGGATGACCTGGACGCGAACGGCGACTGGTATTCGGTGGAAGGCTACGGCAACGTGTGGGTGCCGAACAATGAGCCGCAGGGCTGGGATCCGTACGGGAACGGCTCCTGGGCGAACTATCCGGGGTGGGGCTACACGTGGATCTCGGGGTATTCGTGGGGCTGGCTGCCGTATCACTGCGGCGCGTGGAACTACTGGGACAGCATGGGCTGGGGCTGGGTGCCGGGACAGTGCGGCCTGGGCTGGCAGCCGGTGGTGACCATCTGGAATGCGCCGCATGGCTATCGCCCGCCACCGCGGCCGATTCCCGGCGGGCACATCGGTTTCCCGAGCAGGGACAAGCTGATAGCCGTGAGCCATGGGCCGGCCTTGCCGAACCGTGGAATCAATGGGGGCATCACCAACCATCACACCCGGCCGGTGCGGATGGAGGGGCAGCGGGTGGATCCGCTGCCGGTGCTGGAGAATCCGACGCAGGGTGGGCGGCTGTCCTATCGGGACACGGGAACTCACACCCAGCCAGTAGGCCGCACCTATGGCTTTGCCGGCGATGGCGGCAACAGCGTACACGTGCTGCCTCCGATCCAAGCAGCGCCGGGTCGCGCGCCGACGGTTGCACCGACGCGGCCGGTCTTCCGCGCTGCGCCTCCGCTGCAAGGATCGCGGCCAGTGATTCTGGCGCCGCAACGCATATCGCCTCCGGCGCCTCGTCCGATAGCGCCGGCACCGCGGATGTACACACCACCGCCGGCTCCGCGGACGTACTCACCACCGCCTGCGCCGCGCATGTCGTCGCCGCCACCGGCGTCGCACATGAGCGCTCCGGCGCCATCGGGACATCACTAGAACGGCAGCGACACTAGGACGGCAACGAGAAGGGCGGCGAGGATTGCTCCTCGCCGCACTTTTTTTGTCAGGATCCGCCGAGCGTGCGGAAGACGGCGGCCATGTGGGGCAGATCGACGGCCTCGGCGCGCACGTTTGTTTCGACATCGGCGGCGGCGAGGGCTGCAGCGATCGCTGACACGTTGTGGCCGGCGCTGCGCAGATTGTTGGCCCAGGTTTTGCGCTTCTGCGCGAAGCTGGCCCGCATGAAGGGGATGAACTGTTGGGGCGTGATGCCGAGCTCCTCGAAGCGGGGCTGCACGTAGAAGCGGAAGACGCTGGAGTGGACCTCAGGCGGCGGGGCAAAGGCGCTGGGCGGCAGTGTGAAGAGCATCTCGACTGTGCCGTAGAGCTGCATGGTCGCGCTGAGGACACCGTAGTCGCTGCTGCCGGGTAAGGCGGTGACGCGCTCGGCGACTTCACGCTGCACCATCAAGACGGCGCGATCGATGGCGGCGTGGTGTGCCACCAGGTGCAGCAGGATATCGGAGGTGATGTAGAAGGGAAGATTCCCAATTACCGTGAGCCTGCGGCCGTGCTCCCGGGCCAGCGCGGTGAGATCAAGGCTAAGGATGTCAGCGTGGCGGACCTGGACGTTGATCGCGGCGGCGAACTCGCTGGTGAGCGCGGCGGCGAGGGCTGCGTCGAACTCGATCAGTATTAGATTTCCGGCAGCGCGGGCAAGCAGGCGGGTGATGGCGCCGCGGCCCGGACCAATTTCGAGGACAGCGGCCTGCGCGATGTTGCCGAGCGCGGCAACGACGCGACGGCAGGCATCTGCATCTACTAGGAAGTTCTGGCCGAGCCTGGGTTTCTTCTGCATTTGTAGGGCGTGGCGATTCCCCGGATAGAATCGGGTTCAAGGTTCTGATGTGCACTGCATTCACACGGATGAAGCAGCGGCATTTGCAGTGTAGAGGGACGGAGCGGGAATGCATATTGTGTACGCGGCGTCGGAGTGCGTGCCGTTCGCAAAGACGGGCGGCCTGGCCGATGTGGTTGGAGCACTGCCGCGCGAGATGGCGCGCCAGGGACACCAGGTGACGGTGTACCTGCCGTACTACCGCCAGGTGCAGAAGCACATGACGGAGCGGCGTGTCGCGATTCCCAGCATCACTATTCCCTTCCACTCCTACAACCGCTTCGTAACCGTGCTGGATGGCGGCGTACGCAACGGTGTGCAGTTCTACTTCTTCGATTGTCCGGAGCTGTTCGATCGCGAGGGACTGTACGGCGGGCAGGGCGGGGAGTACAGCGACAACGCGGAACGCTTCGGCCTGTACAGCCGCTCCGTGATCGAGGCGGCGAAGCAGCTTGGCATCCCGGACCTCTTCCACGTACACGACTGGCATGCCTCGCTGGTGCCGGTGATGCTGCGCTCGCTCTACTACTTCGACCCGGTACTGCGCCGCGTGCCGTGCCTGCTGACCATTCATAACGCGGGACACCAGGGATTGTTTCCCTCGCAGATTATCGAGCGGCTGGATCTGCCGTGGGATGTCTACACGGTGGACGGCCTGGAGTTCTATGGGCAGGCGAACTTTCTGAAGGGCGGCATCATCTATGCCGACACGCTGAGCACGGTGAGCCCGCGGTATGCGCAGGAGATCCAGACACGCGAACTGGGCGCGGGCCTCGAAGGCGTACTGCAGAAGCGCTCTGCGGACCTGAAAGGCATCCTGAACGGCGTGGATTACGACGAGTGGAATCCGGCGACGGACCGCAAGATTGCCGCGCACTACACGCCGGAGCGGATGCAGGGCAAACGCGATTGCCGGCGCGATCTGATGCACGGCTTCGGACTGAAGAGCGCCGACAACACGCCGGTGCTGGGCATCATCTCCTGGCTTTCCACGCAGAAGGGCTTTGACCTGCTGGCGGAGATCATGCCGGAGCTGATGACACGCGATCTGGTGCTGGTGGTGCTGGGCACCGGCGAGGCGTACTACGAGGGGCTCTTCCGCTCCTTCGCGGAGCGCTACCCCGGACGCATCGCGGTGAAGCTGGCGTATGACGACACCATGGCGCACAAGATCGAAGCGGGCGCGGATATTTTCCTGATGCCGTCACGCTATGAGCCATGCGGGTT
>JAUTWX010000284.1 GCA_030838385.1 Acidobacteriaceae bacterium | reverse complement strand
CAGCCGCAGTCTGTATCTCGTCGTCGACCACCTTCTCAAGCCGCGTGATTCCCTCTGCATCGATCGCGCCCTCGCGCAGCAGCCGCAGTTGCAGCTTGGGCAGCGGATCGCGCAGGTTCTCCGCCTCAAGCTCCGCAGCCGAGCGGTACAGCGTGTCATTGTCGGAACGGGAGTGCGAATACGGCCGCGTCACATGGCCATGCACGAACGCCGGCCCTTTCCTCGCGCGGCAATGCGCCACTGCCTTGGTCATGGCAGCGTAGCTCTCCACCGGATCGGTGCCATCCACCTCGGCAAAGAAGAAGTTCGGGAAGCCGGTCACCAGCCTCGAAATGTTTCCGCCCGGCGTATTCACCTCCACCGGCGTCGAGATGGCGTATTCGTTATCCTCCACCACGAAAAGCATCGGCAGCTTCTCCAGCGATGCCGTGCTTAGCGACTCCCAGAATTCGCCCTGGCTGGTCGAGCCCTCGCCGATCGAGGCATAGACCACCTCATCGCCCTGGAACGTGGCGTTATGGAAGGCCCGATAGTCGTCGGACTGGCGCTCCACTGCGTGGGGATGTTTGGCCAGATAGCGTCCCGCCTCGGCGCAGCCCACCGCCTGAAGCATTTGCGTCGCCACCGACGAGCTTTGCGTCACGATATTCAGCCGCTGGTTGCCCCAGTGCGATGGCATCTGCCGGCCGCCGCTGGCCGGGTCCGCAGCAGCGCCGACGGCCTGCAGCAGCATCTCTTCCGCCGTCACCCCCAGCGTCAAGCAAAGGGCGCGGTCGCGGTAGTAGGGATAGAACCAGTCGTAGCCGGGCTTCAGCGCCTTGCCCGCCGCCACCAGCAGTGCTTCATGGCCGGCGCCGGAGATCTGGAAGAATATCTTTTGTTGATTCTTCAACAGAATTTCGCGATCGTCCAAACGCCGCGACAGGTACATCAGCCGATAGACATCCAGCCATTCCGCGCCTGTCAGGCCGCTCAGTCCGCCGTCGGCGCTCCTGGTGCGCCGCTCCGTCGCCACACTACCCATACACACTCCTTACTGCCTTCTCAAGTACTGCCTTCCCAAGTCAAAACGACTGGCGATTGTATCCTGTCAGTGCGCACTTGTGCTCTGTAAGAAGATGCACAAGACGCCGATTCGTCTCGCCGCGGCAGCAGGACAGGCTCCGCCACAACTCGGTGGTTTGACTCACTTTTTCCACCCGTGCTCTAATCAGCGTTCCTCGAAGCTACGGCTTTCCGGCAGCGCGCTGCGGCGGCAACGGCGGGGCGCACCAACCCAATTCTTTCGGAGAACTTGCATGCAGAATGTCGGCCTGTGGGCCCTGGGGCTCCAGATAAGCTCCCCCAGCACCCCAGACAACGGCAGTATCTATCTGTGGGGCGCTTTGGCAATCGGCGTCCTGGGCCTCGTTGTCGCACTTTTCTTCTCCCGATCCGTGCTCGCCATCGATGCCGGGACCGCTGAAATGCAGGCCATCTCCAATGCCATCCGCGAAGGGGCGGAGGCCTTCATGTCCCGGCAGTACGGCACTATCGCCATTATCGCCGTGGCGCTCGCCATCCTGCTATTTATTGGATACCGGCTCTCGCCCTTCACCGCCCCTTTTGCCAATAAAGTCGTCATCAGCTTTCTGATAGGGGCCATCTGCTCCGGACTCTCCGGCTTTACCGGGATGTGGGTCTCCATCCGGACCAACATCCGCGCCGCCAGCGCCGCGCGCACCAGTCTGGGCCGCGCCCTGCAGACCGCGCTGCGCGGCGGCGCCGTCACTGGCCTGGTAGTCGTAGCCCTCTCTCTGCTCGGCATTGGCGTCCTCTTCTTCCTTTTCGGCGGCCTCGATCATCCCCAGGCCACCCCCTTTGAACTGGTCGGCTTCGGCTTCGGCGCATCCCTGGTTGCGCTCTTCGCGCAGCTTGGCGGCGGCATTTACACCAAAGCCGCCGACGTGGGCGCCGACCTGGTCGGCAAAGTCGAAGCCGGCATCCCGGAGGACGATCCTCGCAACCCCGCCGTGATTGCCGATCTCGTCGGTGACAACGTGGGCGACTGCGCCGGCCGTGGCGCGGACATCTTCGAGTCCACCGCCGCTGAAAACGTCGGCGCCATGATTCTGGGTGCAGCGCTCTTCCCCGTCTTCGGCATCAAGGGCATCCTCTTCCCTCTGATCATCCAGGCGATCAACCTCATTGCCTCCATCATCGGCGTCAGCATCGTGCACTCCCGCGAAGACGAAGATCCCATGCACGCGCTCAACCGCGGCTACTACGTCACCTCCTTCGTTGCGCTGCTGGGCTTCGCGGCGGCCGTCTACTTCATGCTGCAGGGCCGCTGGTGGCTGCTCGGCTCCGGCATCGTCGGCATCATCACGTCGTTTCTGTTCGTGCGCATCACCGAGTACTACACCGAGACCCGCTACCGCCCCGTCCGCTCCATCGCGGAGGCCTCGCTCACCGGGCCGGCCACCAACATCATCAGCGGTCTCGCCGTGGGCATGGAGACCCCGGCCATGCCGGTCATCGTCATCAGCCTGGCACTGCTGCTCAGCTACTACTTCGGCGTTCGCGGCCTGGCGGACCATCCAGGAATTACCAATTACGCCCGGGGCATCTATGGCACTGCCGTCGCCACCATGGGCATGCTTTCGGCATCCGCCTACATCCTTGCCATGGACACCTTCGGACCCATCACAGACAATGCCGGCGGCATCATCGAAATGTCCAACCAGCCCGACGCCGTGCGTGAAAAAACAGACAAGCTGGACGCCGCGGGCAATACCACCAAGGCGCTCACCAAGGGCTATGCCATTGGCTCTGCCTCACTCGCCGCCTTCCTGCTCTTCTCCGCGTATCTCGAAAGCGTTCACGACATCGTCGCGCATCGCTTCGCCGCCGCTGGCGAGATCCTCCCGGCAAACTGGCAGTTCTCGAACATCAACCTGGCCAGTGTTCCGGTCTTCGTCGGTGCGCTGCTGGGCGCCATGCTCACCTATCTCTTCTCCTCCATGGCCATCAAGGCGGTAGGCCGCACAGCGCAGTTCGTCATCAAGGATGTGCGGGCGCAGTTCAAAGAAAATCCCGGCATCATGGAGGGAACCTCCAAGCCGGACTACGGCCGCTGCGTCCGTATCGTCACCGGCGCGGCGCTGAAGGAGATGATCCTGCCCGGCGCGCTGGCTGTCGCCATGCCGTTGGCCGTCGGCCTCATCTTCCGCCACCTGAGCGACAGCTTCCGCGTCCGCGATATCAGCGCTGGCACGCTGATGCTGCACGGCAAGCCGGTCAACCTGACCGGAGCGGAGAGCGTCGCCGCCCTGCTGATGGTCGGCACCATCTCCGGCATCCTGCTCGCCATGCTGATGAACAATGGCGGCGGCGCATGGGACAACGCCAAGAAATACATCGAGTCCGGACAGTACGGCGGCAAGCGCTCGGAGGCGCACAAGGCTGCCGTGGTGGGTGACACGGTCGGCGATCCCTTCAAGGACACCGCCGGCCCTTCGCTGCATGTGCTGATCAAGCTGCTCGCCACCGTCACCCTGGTGCTCGCGCCACTCTTTCTCTAAACGTCAACGAAAGAGACGCTGCGATGCAACCGCAGCGTCTCTCGACTACGCTCCGCAAACTGCCAGCCGTCAGCCGCGCATCCGGTCCTTCACGCTCTTGGCCAGCTTTTCGATCTCCGCCGCCTTTTTCACCACATCGACGGACAACGTGTCTGCATTTGACTTGCCCACCTCTTCCTTCAACTCTTTCGCCAGCGCCAGCAGCTTGTCCGTATCCCGCTCCAGTTGCTTTTGACGATCCACATTCCGCGCCTTCTCCATCTTCTCCAGCCGCCGGTGCTCAAGAGGATCGTTCGGGTTCGGCGTTTCTCCGAACGGCGGCGTCCCGAACGGCGGCGCCGGTATCGTCGGAGGCTGTTGCATCTGTCCTGTGTCGGTAGTCTGGCTGCCTGCCATGGATCCCGCTATGGGCAGGACGATGGCCGCACTCAGTCCCAATATGCCCCAGCGCAACTTGGCAAATGAGCATCGCATCCGTTCATTATAGAAACGACTGCAAACTCTGAATGTGAAAGGCCTGCATGCTCCTTCTGCTCGCGCCCCCCAACCATCGCCCGCCCATGCGCGAGGCCTTTCAATCCATGTGGCAGAGCTGGGTAGACAGCGCGCAGGACTTCCTGGTGAACGACCTGAAACACCTGATCGCCATCCTGGCCTTTGCCTGGGTTGCATATTGGCTGGTAAAGGTGGTCACCGGCCGCATGCTTCGCGCAGCGGAAAAACACCCCACTGTCGGACTCGCGCGCACCTCGCAGATTCGCACCCTGGCTTCAGTGCTGCGCGCCACCGGCTTCGGCATCGTCGGCTTTCTTACCTTCATCAGCATTCTCCGCGATGTATTCGACGTCAATCTCGCACCGTATCTCGCCACCGCCGGAGTAGCCGGAGTTGCTGTCGGTCTCGCCGCACAGACCATCGTGAAGGACATGATCAACGGCGTGCTGGTGCTGGTCGAAGATCAATACAACGTCGGCGACGTGGTCACCATCGCAGGCGTTACCGGGACCGTGGAATCGATGTCGCTCCGCAAGACGGCAGTGCGCGGCTTTGATGGCACGCTCTACCTCGTCCCCAATAGCCAGATCACCAACGTGGCCAACCAGAGCCGCGACTTTTCCACCACCACGCTCAACATCTCGGTCGATTTCTCCGCCGACCCCGACAAGGTCATCGCCTTGCTGAACAAGATCGCTGGAGAAGTGCGGCAGGAGCCTGCATACAAAGACGTCTTCCTCGGCGACCCGCAGGTGCTCGGCGTCGATCAGATCAAGGGCTCCGAGGTGATCTATCCCATCAGCGTCAAGACGTTGGCGAGAAAGCAGTACGACGCTCTGCGCGAGATGCAGAAACGCATTCGAATCGCACTGGAGAAAAACAATATGCTGCCCGGCAGCCCCTTCCGCGTCATCGGCGGCAGCGGCGTCACGCAGCCCGGAGAGCGGCCCAATGCTGCCCCAACCCCCGACCCCACCACCAACAAGCCCAACGAGATCAACCCGTTCTCCGGCGAATAAGTGGGATCGAAATCGTGTCATCCTGAGCGAAGCGAAAGGACTGCAGTTGCTCTCGCCGGTTCGTGGACAGAGCTATCCAGCCATCGCTGCCTGCAACTCAGCGACGGTGCGCACCGGCGGCAGGCAGCTTGTCCCCTGGCACACCACCGCGAAGCTCGCTTCTTCCTTCAACTGCGGCAGTTGCGTAAGTGTGGCGCGCAGTGCTGGCGGCAAAGCGCCATCTCGCAGAACGGCTGCCGGCGCCTGCAGTACAGTCTTGTTTACCGCGTAGCCGCTGCGAGCCGCGGACTCCAGCGCATCCGCCAGATCGTCCTGGCCCACGATCACAATCTGTTGCGGCGGCGTCAGCAGCCGTTCCAGCGCCAATCCGTACGAACCGGCGTAGATGCCGAAGTGCTCGACGACACCAGCGAACGCCTCCAGCGTATCTTCGGCCACTTCGCGCAGCTTCGCATCGCCATTGAGCGCCTCCAGTCGCAGCAGCGCGGACGCCGCCGTCGGATTGCCGGCCGGCGTCGGCGTGTCCTGCAACGGCTTGCGGCGCGCGGACAGCGCCCCAATCGCCTTCGGGTCTGCTGCAGTATCGAAAAAGCCTCCGCCCGTAGCGTCGTAGAAGTCGCGCTGCATCCGCGCTGCCACTAGCTCGGCCGCCTGGAAGTAGCGCAGCTCGACTGTTCGCTCCCACGCATCGAGGCAAGCATGCACCAGCAACGCGTAGTCATCCAGCACGCCAGGAACGCGCGGGCCGCGCTCGCCCTCCGCGTAGGCCACCACATGCGCCAGTCCGTCCTGCTCCGACCATGCCTCGCGCAGCACGCGGTCGAGCGTCTTGGTGGCAAAGTCACGCGTGCCTGCTACCTGCAGCGCCGAGCTCGCCTGCAAGTACGCGGAGATCGCCATCGCATTCCAACCGGTGTACATCGCGCGATCGACATAGGGCGTAGGCCGCGCGGCGCGCGCCACCGCAAGTTTGGCTCGCGCGGCTCCCAGCAGACTTGTCACCTCCGCCGGCTCGCGATTCAGATCCTTCGCCAGGGTCTCGATCGGCCGCTTCACGTGCAACACGTTCTTCGCCGGATTGTGATGCATGTCGCCCATCTCACCAATGTCGTAATACGCCGCGGCGACCTCGAGCTCATCGGGGCTCAGTACCTCTGCCGTTTCTGCGCGCGTCCAGGTGAAGTAGTCGCCGTCGTCATCGAGCGTCATATCGGCATCCTGCGAGCCATAGAAGCCACCATTCTGCCGATCGCTCAGCCAGCCATCCATCCACGCCACCGTCTCGCGCACCACCGTGCTGAAGACCGGATACGGAAAGCTCTGCCATGCATGCACGTAGTTCGCCAGCAGTCCGGCATTGTCGTAGAGCATCTTCTCGAAGTGCGGCACCACCCAACGCTCGTCCACGGAGTAGCGATGAAAGCCGCCACCCACGTGGTCGTAGATGCCGCCCTCGGCCATCTTCGTGAGCGTCACCAGCGCCACTTCACGCGCCTTCGCATCGCCTTTGCGCGTCGCCGCATCCAGCAGCAGGTCCAGCGCCGCCGGATGAGGAAACTTTGGCTGCGCGCCAAAACCACCATGATGCGGATCGAACTGCGTGATCGCGGAGTGCACCAGCTTGTCGGTGATTGCCTCGCTCAACGATCCGCCACGTCCCGCGAATGCCTCGCCATGCTCGATGGCCGCCAGGATCGAGCCCGCCGACTCCAGCACCTCATCGCGCCTCGATTGCCATGCATCCGCCATGGTGAGCAGCAGTCGTTCGATGCCCGGCCGACCATAGCGATCATGCCGCGGAAAATACGTGCCCCCAAAAAACGGACGGCCATCCGGTGTCAGTACCGCGGTCAGTGGCCATCCTCCCTGTCCGCTGATGGACTGCACCGCCGCCTGGTAGCGGCTGTCGACATCCGGCCGCTCGTCGCGGTCTACCTTCACCGCCACAAAGCGATCGTTGATCAGCGGAGCCAGCGTCGCATCTTCGTAGCTCTCGCGATCCATCACATGACACCAGTGACACCACACCGCCCCAATGTCCAGCAGTACCGGCTTGTCTTCGCGCACCGCCTGCGCGAATGCCTCCGGTCCCCATTCCTGCCAATGGATGGGCTGATGCATGGCGGAACGCAGGTAAGAGGAGCGCGCGCGTGCCAGCGCATTGAGGGGCTTCGCAGGTGTCTCGAGTTCAGCCATATCTTCAGTCTAAGATGCCGGACATATCAGAGTTGCTAGCTCGAAGATTCGGCACGATCCAGCCGCCGTTTGCACAGCAGGATGTACATCCACGCTGTCACCAGCGTGAACGACACAGCGAATGCGCCGTACGGAATGACTTGCGCAAATCTGTGCCAGAAGTAGACCGCCGACCTGTCATGGAACATCGTAGGACGGGTGGCTATCAGCGAAAGGCCACCCACGGTCGCCGCAATAGGTAACACGAAGCGCAGGCGCACCAGCAGACACGGCCGCATCGTCATCACCAGCGGCACCACCACCAGTGCCCATGCTGCAGTTGCCAGCAACATCGTCCAGACGCCCCATGCCAGCAGTCCGTAGAGCAGCGTCTCCACGAAGAGCCTTGGCTGACCCTCGCTGTCGCGCACCGCCACAATAAGGTTCACCGGCAGGCACGCCATCTGACCCACCAGCCAGCCGCTAAGGCCGCTCAGCGCGGCGTAGCCCCCACGGCGCCATCGTGATATCGCTGCGTCCGTCGCCATCCTGCTTATGCTACGAGCTTGCCGGCAATCTCCGCGTAGAGATCGATCGCCTCGAAAAGCTCGCGCTTGGCCAGCCTCTCATCGGGTGTGTGCGCAACGTGGATCGATCCCGGACCCAGCAGCAGCGGTTCACCCCAGTTGGTGAGCGCGGGAATATCCGTAGCGAACGCCGCCACCATCGTTTCCATTCCCTCCATCGTTCTGAACCGCATGAACGGGATCTCCAGCGTGTACTCGATCTCGGCCAGCCCGGCGATCGCCTTCTCCAGCGCGGCACGCGTGTCGTCGGAGGGGCCTACGAGCCGCACCATCACCTGCGCCAGCGCCTTATCCGCGATCACGTTCGGCGCGCGGCCGCCTTCGATCAACCCTATATTCAGCGTGCTCGGTCCGATGTCCGGTTCTGCCGGCAGTTCGATGCGCAGCACATTTTGCAAAGCCTGAATCAGTTTGTGGATGGCGCTCTCGCCCAGCTCCGGGTACGCCGAGTGCGCCATCTTGCCCGCAGCACGTACCGCGCCGCGCAATACACCCTTGCTCGCCACACCCAGCCGGTTGTCCGTCGGCTCGCCATTGATGAGATAGCGGCTTCCCTTCGGCTGCAGGTTGGCCACCTGCGCACCGGCGGAGTCCCGCTCCTCGCCGACAACGAACAGCATTCCAGCCTTCACCCCACCCGCCCGCAGCCGCTCCACTGCAGCAATCTGCGCCGCGATGATGCCCTTGGCATCGCAGGCGCCGCGACCGTAGATCGCCTCGTCGTCCTCTCTGCTGCCAAAGTACGGCGGCACGGTGTCCATGTGGGTCGAGAAGACAACCTCCGGCTGCTCGCCACGCACCGTGGCGTAGACATTGAAGCGATCGGTCGTCGCGCCGTCCTCGCCCTTGCTGGCGACGTGCATCTTCTCTACAGCAAAGTCCCGCGTTGCAAGCAGCTCCGCGAGAAATGCGCCCACCGCGCCCTCGCCATAGGTTGTCGATTCAATGTCGATGAGCTGTCGCGTCAATTGCACCGGATCAAGCGTCATGTTAGGTCAGCATACCTGAGCGCTGCGTCGCAAAAGCGGCGCCCACATCTCGCTTTTGAGATGTGGGATATCTCCGCTCACGGGTAAGCCCGATCCAGATAAGCGCGGCGATTCTGCGCGGACTCGCGGCTCGCTACAATCGAATCCGATGTCCACCATCTCCGCTCGCCTGCAGACCCTCACCATCCCCGGCCCCGCCGGCGGCCTGGAAGCGCTCCTCGTCGAAGGACAGTCGGACGCGCGATATGCGGCGCTGGTCTGCCATCCACATCCCCTAGGCGGCGGCACCATGCACAACAAAGTCGTCTACCGCGCGGCCAAGACGATGCAGTCGCTCGGCTTTCCCACGCTGCGCTTCAACTTCCGCGGCACTGGACTCAGCGAAGGCCAGCATGACGAGGGCCGCGGTGAGCGCGACGATGTGCGCGCGGCGCTCGACTGGCTGCACCATCGCTACGCGTTGCCTGTCCTGGTCGTCGGCTTCTCCTTCGGTGCGCACGTCGCGTTGCGCGTGTGTTGCGGGGACGCCGACGTCCCCCGTTCAGAGGCGCGCGTTCCCGGCTTCGCCGCATTGGGGCTGCCGCTCGCCGCCGAAGGCCGGGACTACAGCTACGACTTTCTCGCAAGCTGCACGTTGCCCAAGCTCTTCATCAGCGGCGGTGCGGACCAGTATGGCCCGCAGGCGGCGCTGGTGCGCATTGTCGCGTCTGCAGCGCAGCCTGCATCCCTCGTGATCATTCCTGACGCAGACCACTTCTTCGCCGGCAAGCTCGAACAGATGCAGGATGCGCTCCGCGAATGGCTCGTCTCCCGCTTTTTCTCCGGTGCGGACGCCAGCGCTCCGCACACACCGTAATCGCCATGCCCAACGACGAGGACGACGCCGCACCCCTGCAATCGCTTCATGAAGATGCGCGCGCCATCTTCGCCCATGCACTCGACGCATGCGGCATCCAGCGCGTCTTTGGTGAGCGTGTCCGCTGCGAAGGCACCACCCTGGTCATCGAGCACTCGCCTTTGATTCCGCCGCCCATTCCTGTCACCCGCATCGACCTCAGCGGTTATCGCAAAATACTCATCATCGCGTTGGGCAAGGCGGCCGTACCTATGACCGAGTCGCTGCTCGGCATCCTGCCCCGCAAGCTGCGCGTGCGCGGCATCTGCAGCGCGCCCGCAAAGCCCGACCAACGCGACTGGCGCATCCGCTACTACGCCGGCGGCCACCCACTGCCCAACCATGACTCCTTCCGCGCTGCCCGCACCGCTCTGCGACTGCTGCGCCGCGCATCGGACAAGACCATTGTCATCTACCTCATCAGCGGCGGCGGCAGCACGCTCTTCGATCTGCCGCTCGATCCTGAGATCTCGCTCGCCGACACCATCGCCTTCCACGAAGCGCTCATCGCCTCCGGCGCCACCATCGCGGAGATCAACACCCTGCGCAAGCACTTCTCCGCAGTCAAGGGCGGCCGTCTCGCCACCGCCGCGACGCAGGCCGTCAAGCTCACCCTGCAGGTCGTCGATGTTCCCTCGCAACACGTCGACGCCGTCGCCTCCGGCCCAACGCTGCCGGATCCCTCCACCGTCGATGACTGCCGCGAGCTGCTCGACCGCTATGGCCTGCTCGAAAAATTTCCGCCCGCGGTACGCCGCTTCTTCACCCAACCCCATCTGCCCGAAACCCCCGGCGACAAGGCCGCGCTGCAGCGCGGCTCGGCGGATGCAGGCGTCACCGATCCGCTTTTCACCCTGGTCTCGAACGATGACCTGCTGGGTGCAGCACGCGAAAGAGCGACCGCGCTTGGTTATGAAGTGGAGGTGGACAACGGCTGTGACGATTGGCCTTATGACAGGGCCGCAGGCTACCTGGTCGATCGCCTGATCGAGCTGCGCCGGCAGCATCCGGGCCGCAAGCTCTGCCTGCTCTCCGGTGGCGAGGTCACGGTCCGCATCGACCGCACACCGGGCACCGGCGGCCGCAACCAGCAGTTCGCCCTCGCCTGCGCTCTGCTCTTCGCACAACGCCTGCCCGGTGAGCCGATTGTCTGTCTCTCCGCCGGCAGTGACGGCGCGGATGGCAACAGTCCAGCCGCGGGAGCCATCGCCGATCCTACGACGTTCGCACGCGCGCAGGCTTTAGGCTTCGAAGCAGAGGCATCGCTCGCCGCCTTCGATGCCTGCCCGCTCTTCACCGCGCTCGGCGACACCTTGCTCACCGGCCCAACCGGCAATAACCTGCGCGACCTTCGCATTCTGCTGAGCGCCTAGCGATCCACTTCTCCCTTGTACGGTTCCTTACAGACTCGACGCCGCACGAATAGCTACGCTGATGCATCCGTCGATCCCGCACTGCGTCGATCGTCGGACCAGGGTCAGAGCATTTTCGCTGTAGGTCCATAGAGCACCACTGTTCGCTCGGCTTTTCCGTCAAGAAAGCCGCATTTGCGGAGCCTGGCTTGTACGCAGTAACAGTGAAAAACGCTCTAGAAAGGCGTGGGCATGCAATCCGAGGCGGAGAGTTGCTCCGGTCCCGCACCCGAGGGCAACCGCGGTAGGCCCACCCTCCTGTGCGTGGGCAATGACGAAGCACTACTCTCCTATCGCTCGCAGGTCCTGAAGCTTGCCGGATTCGAAGTCGTCTTGGCGCGACCGCTCCCGGGAGAGGCGAATCAGTTCTCCAGCCTGTGCCGCTTGCATGGACCGGCCATGACCATCGCCTGCCACACCCTCACGTCGAAACAGCGCATCGATCTTGCCCGTGAGCTTCGCAAAGCCTGCCCGGACATTCCCCTGCTGGCATTGACCAACGGCGCACTCACCGCCGCCGAAAGTCAGAGCTACGATGTGCTGCTGGACAGCCTCGATGGCCCCGCTGAGCTCATCCGTCAGGTACGCGCTCACATCGAAGGCCCCCTGAGAGTTGCCCCACCCCGCGAGCTACGATAAAGGCATGGCAATCCGCAAAGAATGGACTGAGTGGCATCTGACGCCGCGCGGCTGGGAGCAGGGCTCAACCCGCCGTGAGGGCCGTGGCAACGATTGGCGCGACGAGCCCGCCGACCGCCTCCTCAGCTATCAGCACATTGAGATCCACGGTTCTGGAGAGCCAAAGATCAGCACCGAAGAGACTTGGCGCAGCAAGGACCCCGCCGCGCTCGAGCAGTTGGCGGCTGCCCTGGCCAAGTACGGTGCCGCTCCGAGCCGCCTCGACTAGGGCAGCAGCAAGCTAGCCCCAATTCGGGCAATGTGCAGCAACAAGTAAAATAATTGTCAAGCGCTTGCACATATCGCACTCGGATGGAGTATCATTTTCGATACTCCCCCAAACAGGTTATGTGCCTGCACGGGAGAGAAAGCGTTTTATTTTTTTGTACCGACTGAGGGCAACCGTTTTCACCACCCCCTCATCAGTGCATGCAACTACCCGGGGGGCTTGACACCAAAAGATGCCGGCGATCCTGATTGTGGACGATAACCCTATCCAGGCGGTCACACGCCGCCTGATTCTCGAAAAGGCCCACTTCCCCGTTGTTATCGCGGAGAGTGGCCTTGCTGCCCTCGCAAAGTTCGATGCGGGCGAGCCCTTTGGCATGGTCATCACAGATCACTGTATGCCCGAGATGAGCGGTCCCGAGCTGGTCAAGAGGCTGCGTGAGCAGTCCGCCACTCTTCCCATCATGGTGCTCAGCGGCCTGCCGGAAGCTGAGTTGGAATACGACGGCATGGATGTCACCTTCCGCCTCAAGCCGATTCAGCCTCAAGAGCTCATCGAGCTTTCGCGCACCCTGCTCTTCCCGCCGTACTGCCAGACCGCTTGATTCCGCTTCGCTTGGTTCCAGGTCTCGCTTCGCTGCAAATTTCACTCCGGCACAACTCCATCCAATGACCGATTGGCGCATCGGCTTGCGCTTTGCGACAATCGACATGCATCCTTGGAGCATGTTTCCTGCTGCCGTGAGGTAGCGGAATGACTCCCGGCGTGGCCTTTCGTTGAAGAAAGGCCACATTGGCATTCTCTAGTCGCTCAATGCAAACAGGAAACTCGCTCTATGCCGGTCTTTGGTAGCTTCTCCCTCCTTCTCGCCCTCGCACTCAGTGCCTACACTCTGCTGGCTGGCGGCATTGCACAGCGTCAACTGGCAGTTCGCGCGCGCACCCGCATCTCTCCCGAGCGTCTGGCCGAGACCGCCCGCCGCGCCGGCATCGCCAGCTTCTTCGCCACCTCTGCTGCTGCATTCGCACTGGTCTGGGCTGCATTCACCAACGACTTTTCGGTCTCCTACATCCTCCATCATTCCAACCGCGCACTTCCGGGCGCATACAAGTTCGCTGCGCTCTGGTCCGGCCAGGAAGGATCGCTGCTGCTGTGGGCCTGGCTGCTCGGTACGTACGGCTTTGTGCTCCGCGCTCGGCACAAGGTGGACGTCCGGCTCAGCGCCTACGCCTCCACCATCCTTGCCGGCGTGCAGGTCTTCTTTCTGCTGCTGCTCAACTTCGCCGCGCCGCCCTTCGCGCTGGTGCAGGGCGCTGTTCCCGCCGACGGCTTCGGTCTGAATCCGCTGCTGCAGTATCCGGAGATGGTCATCCATCCCCCGATGCTCTACCTCGGCTACGTCGGTTTCACCGTGCCGTTTGCCTTCGCCCTGGGCGCGCTGATGATGCGTTACCCCGGCGAGAAGTGGATCCACATCACCCGCCGCTGGACCATGGTGACCTGGCTCTTCCTCACCTGCGGCATCTTCCTCGGCGCGCACTGGGCCTATTCCGTGCTCGGCTGGGGCGGCTACTGGGGATGGGATCCTGTCGAGAACGCCTCCCTCATGCCCTGGCTTACCGGCACCGCCTTTCTGCATTCCGTGATGATGCAGGAGAAGCGCGGCATGATGAAGAACTGGAACGTCTGGCTCATCTTCTCCACCTTCCTGCTCTCCATCCTCGGCACCCTGCTGACGCGCTCCGGCCTGGTCAGCTCGGTGCATGCTTTTGCGCAGTCCTCCATCGGCAGTTGGTTCTACGCCTTTCTCTTCATCGTGCTCGTGGTCTGCATCTTCACATTCATCCTGCAGCGCGATCATCTGAAGTCCGATCACAAGATCGAATCGCTGGTCTCGCGCGAGTCCAGCTTCCTGTTCAACAACATCATCTTCCTCGCCGCCTGCTTCACCATCCTTTGGGGCACGC
>JAUTWX010000530.1 GCA_030838385.1 Acidobacteriaceae bacterium | reverse complement strand
GATGCCGTAGAGCCGGATCGCTTCATCGAAGCTCATGCGCGGGAAACCGCCGTTCAACTCAACACCTGCCTCGTGAAACGCCGCCTTCAGGAAGCCTTCGACCACTGCAAAGATCGTCTCCTGCTGCGGAAAGGTCATCTCCAGATCGATCTGCGTAAACTCCGGCTGACGATCGGCGCGCAAATCTTCGTCGCGGAAGCAGCGCGCGATCTGGAAGTAGCGGTCGAAGCCGGAGATCATCAGGATCTGCTTGAACAACTGCGGCGACTGCGGCAGCGCGTAGAAATGCGCGGGATGGACGCGGCTCGGCACCAGATAATCGCGCGCGCCCTCCGGCGTCGAGCGCGTCATGAAGGGCGTTTCAATCTCGAGAAATCCCTGCGCCGCGAGATAGTTGCGAACGGCGAGCGCCACGCGATGGCGCAGCGCAAAGTTGGCCTGCATCTCAGGCCGCCGCAGGTCGAGATAGCGATACTGTAGCCGCACCTCTTCGTTCGCAATCGCCTCTTCGGCAGGCGAAAACGGCGGCACGCGCGAGTCATTCAGCACCAGCAGCTCATCCGCGACCAGCTCTACCTCACCGGTCGGCATCTTCGGGTTGATCGCACCCGCATCGCGCCGCAGCAGCGTGCCCTTGGCCGCGACCACGTACTCCGGACGCACATGCTCGGCCTTCGCGTGCCCTGCCGGCGCAAGGTCCTTGTCCAACACAACCTGAGTGATGCCGGTGCGGTCGCGCAGGTCAAGGAAGATCAGGTTGCCGTGATCGCGGCGGCGGTTCACCCACCCCATCAGCACCACGTGCTGGCCTGCATCTCCGGCGCGAAGCTGCCCACAGGTATGGGTGCGCTGCAATGTTCCAAGAAAGTCGAGCAATTGTGTTCCCTTTTTCTTAATTAATTAATGCGGCAGCAGATGCGCCGCGAGGTCAGCCTTGGGCACCTTCGTCTGCTCGCCAGTAGCGAAGTCTTTCACCGTCAGAATACCGGAGGCCGCTTCGTCCTCCCCTAGGATCACGATCTTGCGCGCCAGTTTGTCTGCTGTTTCGAAGGACTTCTTGAGACGGAAGCCGCCATCGCCTAGCTCGATACGGAGTCCTGCGGCTCGCAGCTCGCGCGCCAACGCCAGCGCCTGCGAGTTCTGCGCTTCGCCGATTGGCGCAATATAGGCGTCGGCGCGCACAGTCTGCGCTTCGACCTGCGCCTGCAAGGTCAGCACCAGGCGGTCTTCGCCGATGGCAAAGCCGATGCCCGGGGCACGGGGGCCACCGATCGCCTCGGAGAGGCCGTCGTATCGTCCGCCGCCGAGCAGCGCGTTCTGGGCGCCCAGCCCGCCGTGCTGGAACTCGAAGGTGGTACGCGTGTAGTAGTCGAGTCCGCGAACCAGCCGATGGTCGTGCTCATACGGCACGCCGCAGGCATCCAGCGCTTCGCATACTTGCTGGAAGTGTGCGCGTGACGCTTCATCGAGCGAATCCCAGATGCGCGGAAGCGTCGCGATGATCGGCTGATCCTCGGGATGCTTGCAGTCCAGTACACGGAGCGGGTTGGTTTCCGCGCGCCGCTGGCAGTCCGTGCACATTTGTCCGACGACCGGCTGCAGTGCCGCGCGTAACGTCGCGATGTAGCGCGGCCGATCGGCAGGGGTGCCGACGGAGTTGATGAGCAGCCGCCAGCCCGCGATGCCGAGCTCGTTGAGCAGCGTGGCCAGCATCTCCAGCACCTCGGCATCACGCAGCGGCGACTCGGAGCCTGCGCTTGGCGGCCCGATGACCTCTGCGCCGATCTGAAAGAACTGGCGATAGCGGCCCTTCTGCGGACGCTCGCGGCGGAACTGCGGCCCGATGTAGTAGAGCTTCTGCAGCAGTCCCTGCTCGCCGAGCTTGTGCTCGATGTAGGCGCGTACCACGCCGGCAGTGTTCTCCGGCCGAAGCGTCAGCGATTGCGCCTTCTCCGACTGCGCGCGCGCCTTGTCCTCCCACGTGTACATCTCCTTGGAGACGATGTCAGTCTCCTCGCCCACGCCGCGGGCGAAGAGCTGTGTGTCCTCGAAGACAGGGGTGCGGATCTCGCCGAAGTTGTAGCGCGCGAAGACGCGGCGCGCGGTTGCGTCGATGTGGTTCCACAGCTCGGTTTCCGGCGGCAACAGGTCGCGGGTGCCGCGCACGGCTTTGATGGCAGCCTTCGTCGGCTGGACAGCTTTGATGGTCTCGCCCATGACTAATGCAGTGTTCAGTGTAGCTGCCATGCAGCCTCCCCTCTGTTCGGCGGATAGAATCGCTGTCAATGCACTTTCGTCCACTGCTTGCGCTGCTTTGCGTGTCGCTCACTATGAGCGCGCGGGCCGTGACCGTGCGCCTTACCGCAGCCGATGGCACGCGTGTGCAGGTCTCGCTGCATCCGGGCGATGTGATGCGCATCGATCTGGCGGCGGAGCCTGCTGCGGGGCGGCAGTGGGGCGTACGGGGGCATGCGCCGCCACAGCTCATGGAGCTGGGCGCGGCGCAGCGCGTCTTTGGCGGACGCATGAGCGACCAGGGCACCAGCAGCTTTGCCTGGCGCGCCATCGGCGAGGGCGAAGGCGAGCTGACGCTGGTCTATGGCACCGCATCCTCACGTGTGACGAAGCCGGAGAAGACGGTCGCGATCCAGTTCGTGGTCGCTGGCGATCCGCTGGGGCCGGAGGAGGCGCATCCGCCGGCGGTCTCGCAGATGGAGCAGGTTGCTGCGTACGAGCGCACCGAACCGTGCGGCGACTGTAGCGGTTTGGTGGAACGGCTGGTCCTCTATCGTGCACCGAGCGAGTCGCCGTCCGTACTCCGGCGCACCTACAGGGACGCGCCGGGCGGAACGCTGACCAGCGTGATGACCGGCTCGTGGACAACCAGCAAGGGCACGGCCGATCCCTCGGCGACCATCTACACGCTGGTTGCGAGCAACGAGGCCTCGATCTTCCGGCTCGATGGCGATCGGCTAGTGGAGCTGGATGCGCAGCAGATTCCGCTGCCGTCGCCGCCGGGGATGGATACTGCCTTCCACAAGGTCGCCGGCCCGTAGCTGCATCCTCGCGGCGCTGAGCCTCATCTGGTTCGTATGGAATATCGACTGCTTGGCCGCTCCGGTTTGAAGGTCCCTGTGCTGTGCTTTGGCGTCGCCACGTTTGGCGGCGGTACCGAGTTCTTCCGCGCGTGGGGCGCGACCGATGTCGAAGAGGCGAAGCGCCTCATCGGTCTGTGTCTCGATGCGGGAGTCAACTTCTTCGATACCGCAGATGTGTACTCGAACGGTCTCTCGGAGCAGATTCTGGGCAAGGCGATCGAGGGCAAGCGCCACGATCTGCTGATCTCGACCAAGGCTACGTTTCCGATGGGTAAGGGGCCGAACGATATGGGCTCATCGCGCTTCCACTTGATCAACTCTGTCGAAGCCAGCCTGAAGCGGCTGGGAACGGACTACATCGACATCTATCACCTGCACGGCTTCGACGCGCTGACTCCGGTGGAAGAGGCGCTCGACACGCTCAACACGCTGGTGCGCTCGGGCAAGGTGCGCTACATCGCTTGCTCGAATTTTTCCGGATGGCACCTGATGAAGTCGCTGGCGGTGTCGGAGCGGTATGGGTGGGCCCGGTATGTGGGGTACCAGGGGTACTACTCGCTGGTCGGGCGCGAGTACGAGTGGGAGCTGATGCCGCTGGCTCTGGACCAGGGGGTGGGGACGCTGGTGTGGAGTCCGCTGGGCTGGGGGCGGCTGACGGGCAAGATCCGCCGCGGTGCGCCGCTGCCGGAGACGAGCCGGCTGCACAAGGCCTCGGCCGAAGGCCCGCAGGTGGACGACGAGTATCTGTACGACGTCGTCGATGCGCTGGATGCGGTGGCCAAGGAGACCGGGCGCAGCGTGCCGCAGGTGGCGCTGAACTGGCTGCTGCAACGGCCGACCGTCTCGAGCGTGATCATCGGGGCGCGCAACGAGGAGCAGTTGAAGCAGAACCTGGCTGCGGCCGATTTCACGCTGACTGCCGCGCAGGTGGCGGCGCTGGACAAGGCCAGCGACCGGCCGCCGGTGTATCCGTACTGGCATCAGCGGCAGTTTGCGGTGCGCAATCCGCCGCCGGTTCCGATCGAGAAGTAGCTTGCAGGGGGGAGGGGTACCCCCTCCCCCCTGCGGTACGGAAGGCCGGCTTGCAAACTCCCTGGAATGCGCAGCTTAGCCCTTCCGCGGAGGGCTAAAAATGTCATTCCAGAGGACTTAGCGGTAAATATTTCTTGGCAAAGGACTTAGGGGCACGAAAAAGCCACGGCATAAGCCGTGGCTTTTGTGTCTGGTGTTGGTCTATTTCCAGTATAGCGAATTTGGGGGAGTGAACCGGCAGGTTTCCGTGTGGGGCCGATTCGAAGGTAATGCGACTTCCTCCCACATTTCAAAAGCAAGATGTGGGGGCCGAACGCCTCCAGCCTACTTCGTAGGGTAGGGCACCCGATTTGGTGGTGCTGCGAACTGCAGGTCCTTCGCTGCGCTCAGGATGACAAGATTGGGTGGCGCTCCTTCCATTCGTTGAGACCTGGGCCACGCTGCGGTATCGAACTGGTATGAGGTTCGAGGCGATGCGGGCGGGCGAGACGATCTGCAACCATGCGACGGGCGAGTCGCTGACGATGCTCGAAGGCGAGCAGGAGAGCGGCGGGGTGCGGCAGTTGTATGCGGTGCGGGTGCCACCACGGAGGCCGAGTCCGCCAATGCACTATCACGTCGCTTTCACCGAGACATTCACGGTGATGGAGGGCGCGCTCGACTTCTACCTGGGGCGGGAGCGGCGAGTGACGCTCGGTCCGGGCCAGAGTGTGACCGCGGAGATTGGGCAACCGCACACCTTCGGCAACGACCGGGATGAGTGGACCACCTTTACGGTGGAGACGCGTCCGCCGGGCGGCGTGGTGGCGGCGTTCCAGATGGCGTATGCGGTGGCGAACGCGGGCGGCGCGGCGAAGGATGGGCTGCCGCGGAACCCGATCGTGCGGCTAGCCTTCATCCGGACGAGTGAGGGGTTCTTGCCGGGGGTGCCTTTGTTTTTGCAGCGGGGTTTGTTTGCGGTGGCTGCGTGGGTGGCTCGGGTGAGTGGGGTGGGTCGGGGTGTGTGGCGGTATGTCTCGTAGATTTTGACAGCAAATTACACTAACCAATTTGCTCAATAAGAATTGAACTTGGTCGGGATGCCGGAAGTCGAACCCGGAATGAGCTTGCGCTCACGCGGCGGCAACTTACATTAGTAATCCAGCAATCCGCTTCGCAGAGCGTACGCGGTCAGCCTAGCCTCATTTTCGATATGCGCAGAAGAGCATACGGATTGATGAACGGGACGGCGAACTGATTGCAGACGTTTGGGATCTTCACTTTTTGAGAGTTTGCAGCGACCGGCATTTCTCGTGTGACGACCGTGCCATTGTGACTAGCTGCTTGCGCGATGACCCAAGGATCTGCCTTAGAAAGAAAGTGAGATGCTTGCTGCGGTGGATACCTGCCCACTACCCAATCAGCAATTTCCGTGAACTTAGCTTGCGCGGCTTCGCAGGGTGATAGAAATACTGATTTGCTTTTGTGAATGGCTTGAGCCCATACCTTTAGATCATCGTCGCCTGCGCATATTTCTTCGTAAACGCTGAAAGGGCAAACAATCAAACCAGAATCGAATTGAGCTTCGATATGTGCCCAGAAGCCCGGAGCTAGGTCAAATGCGTAAGGCCCTTTCTTTGCTTCGATGAATATATTCGAATCCAACCAGTAGGTAGGCATCTAAGCTAGCGCTCCAGAACCTTGTCTACCAACTTATCTATCGTGGGGACTTTGACTCCCAAGAGGTTAGCGGCTTCTTGATAGAAGACGCGGCCTTCTTTAGTAGCTTCTAGGAGTGCAATAGTAAATCTCTCGCTGTTTCTGGCGAAGAAGGTGGCATAGAAATTACCGCCTTCAGACTTCGGCCTTGCGGGCAAACTCTCGATTCTCTGCTTCTCTTCTTCTATCAGGCGCCTCGCTTCACGGGCGTGAATCAGGTCGAGCTCGCTTGCCCTTATCAAAGAAGCGAGATAGCTCACACGCAAGCGACGTGCAATCCTTTCAGCTCTTTTCGCCCCCAGCTCAGCATATTCGCGCCAATAACGGTGGAAAGTTTCTCGGGGCAACAAAAAGTCCGCAGCTACCTGATTACAAAACCACTCAATTTGAGTGGCGTCATTCCGCCTGACCGGAGAGGGAATTGCTGCGGAGGGCGAAATCCCCGATGATCCGAGCCACACGTGAGCCAATTCATGCGCAAGAGTAAACAGCTGGCCAGTTTTTGAATCTGAGCTGTTGATGAAGATAGTCGGAGCGAGAGAGTCGCTGAGGGCGAAGCCTCTAAATTCCCTCATGGGTAGCGGGCGATGAGTATTGCCGGCTATCGTGCCGCTTCTCATCACGAGGACACCGATCGACTCCGCATGCCTAATCAGTCCCCGCAGCAAAGCGTCAGGATCACTTGCAGAAGACTGAATCTGTTCCGTGAGGCCGACTGCCTCTCTGATGTTAGAGGCGACTACCTCCGTTCTCTCATTGGTTGAGAAAGACCCAACGAAAGAAACGCCCTGCGCACCCATCTCTACCTGATAGTCACGATACCAATCCTGTTTCAATTGGATGTCATTGACCGCATCTATCACGTCAGGAGTCGGCGCTATGCTCGATCCGTCTGGGTGACGTCGGAAGTCTGGGAGAATTAGCTCCTTTTCTGGCGGACGCGAAAGAAACAAGTAGCCGAACGGAATGGATAAAGCGTCCGCCAATGCCTGAGCTTGGCGAAAAGTAGGATACGAGGCGCCTGCCGCCCAAGCAGAAAGTTTACCTTCGGAAAGATCTAATTTTGCTGCTAGTGATGGGACCGAGCTATGCGAGCGTTTTAGCGCCCAGTCAACTATTTTCGGAGAAATTTGCGCTCGGGTTGGCATGGGCGGTTCGAATTAGAGACTACGGCATCTTGGAGAACACTCATTATTGTAAATCGAAGGTGCCACACGTAGAGGCCCGCTAACGCCGAAGCCCTTTGTGAATCTGTAAACCGAAGTCTGCTGGGCGCAAAGTCCCGCCCGCTGCGCTGGCGTATTCTGATTTAGCTCCGCCTGCAGTGACGAATTGCACTTACTCCTCGCGCAACGCTGATCCCACATCTCAAACGCGAGATGTGGGGCACCCGTTTTTGTGCGCCCGCTAGCCACCTCTCAAACGCCGCGCGAGTGGGGTACCGGGCGGTACCCCACTCTCCGCGCTTGCTACTTACGACTTGTGGAACATGACTGACATGGTCGAGGGCGACGGTGCTGGGGTGATGTCCGTCTCCTTGACTGTCTTGCCGTTGGGGCTCAGGACGAAGGTGTTTTCCCGTCCCACTTTACCGTCCTGGCTGTAGGTCACCTTCAGGGTGCGGGGTCCGACCTGCTTCACAGAGATGGTCCCGCGTCCGAACTTCGTGGGCGTGCCGTCCAGCTTGCAGGTGAGCGGCTTGTCGTTATCCGTCTCCTTGAAGTCGACGCTGTCGCCGTTTACCTGGACGGTCAGTATGCCGGTGTCCTGCGACTCGGTGAAGCCGGTTTCCTTCCATACGGTGGGTGCGCCATCTCCGCCGGAGACTTTCTTCGAAAGCATGGTGATGGTGTAGGGGTCTCCTTCTGGCGGGATGACATTTAGCGTCCGGGTCAGCGTCTTGCCGTCGGCGGATGTCTCGACCTTCGTCTTGCTGACGGTCTTGCCGTCGCGGGTGTTCTCCAGCGCATAGCCGGTGCCGTCTTTGGTGCAGGTGGTCACGGTGCCGTTGACCGCTGCGTTCGGCTTGCCGTCGCAAGTCACCTTAGGGCTCGCCGTGCCGCCGCGGGTCACGGTGTAGCCGTCAGCGTCCGTCGCAACGGAGACAGAGGGTCCGTCGTACTTGAGAGTGGAGCGATCGACCTTCCACGAGCCGTTCCAGGGATTGCTTTTGGCGCTGTCCTGCGCGACGCAGGGAAGAGTCAGGGCCACAAAAGACGCGAGAGCGCATAGGCTCATGCCGTACCGTTTCATAGATTTGCCTTTGAAGAAGAGATTTTGCCCCGGATTTGCGGGGGCTTTGTCAGGGGAACTCATCTTGGGCGCAATGCGAGGGACTGTCAAGGAGAGCGGCAGAGATAGCGTGATGGCGGCGTTTCCCTGGCTTCCCGTATGCGCCCGTAGAATGGCAGGCAGGATGGCGAACAGATCAGTACCGACGGATATTGTGCTGCCGCCTGTGATGTATCAGGACCTGTCCGCGGCGATTGCATGGCTGGGCCTGGCCTTCGGTTTCGCGGAACATTACCACTATGGCGAGCCGATGAGCGGCGCGCAGCTGTACCTGGGCCGGGCGGTCGTCATGTTGAAGCAGGCGCACGGGCATGCGTCTCCGGCGAAGCTGGGCTTTGGAACGCAGTCGCTGACCATCTTCATCGAGGATGTGGAGGCGCACTATGCCAGAGCGAAAGCCGCCGGCGCGAAGATTCTGGAAGAGCCACACGAGACGGTGTACGGTGAGTTCCAGTATGCGGTTGAAGATCTGGATGGGCATCACTGGCTGTTTTCGCGACACGCGCGCGATCTGAGCCCGGCGGACTGGGGCGCGGTGATCGTCCATAATTCAGAACAGAAATAATCAGGAGATGAGGCACGCATGATGGGACGCGGCAGGAGTGGAGTACTGGCAGCTCTGGCGGTTGGATTCGGATGCATGGCGGTGGTGACGGCGAGGGCTGCGGACAAGCCGCCGATTCCGCCGCACGGGCCGGCAGAGGTGCTGTTCGACGGGAAGGGCCTGGCTGCGTTTGACAGTTTTCTGAAGACCAAGGGGCTGAACTCCGATCCGGATCATGTGTTCACGGTGGAGCATGGAGTGATCCACATCTCCGGCAAGGAGATGGGATACCTGATCACCAAGCAGCCGTTCCACGACTTCTATCTGCGCGCGGAGTTCAAGTGGGGCGAGGGCACCTATCTCGAGCGCGCGGGAAAGGCCCGGGACAGCGGCATCCTCTACAACATTCAGGGCGAGCAGAAGGTGTGGCCGCGCTCGATCGAGTTTCAGATCGTCGAGGGCGGTACCGGCGACTTCTGGATGACGGACGGCGCGGCGCTGACCGGACGCGACGGCAAGCGCGTAACCGGGCCGGCGGGGAAGGCGGAGAAGATCGATCGCTTCGGCAAGGGGCCGTGGCAGAACGTGGTGGGCTATCGCGACCCGGTGGGCGAGCTGGAACGGCCGCACGGCAAGTGGAATGTGCTGGAGCTGGTGACCGAGGGCAATACGGTGCGGCAGTACGTGAACGGCAAGCTGGCGAACGAGGGCACGGATCCGTTTCCCAAGGAAGGCAAGATACTGATCCAGTCCGAGGGCGCGGAGGTGTACTTCCGCAACATCAAACTGTATCCGCTGCAGTGACGCATGCGATGAACTTCCATCCGACGAGCGCGTTGCTGCTCTTCCCGGCGATGATCCTGCTGCTGGAGCTGGGCCGGCGTTTGCGCAGACGGCGCGGTGGAGCAGAGGGAAGCAGCGCGATCGAAGGCGCCATCTTTGGACTCTTCGGACTGCTGCTGGCGTTCACCTTCTCGGGAGCGGTCTCCCGTTATGACAATCACCGCCTGCTGCTGACAGAAGAGGTGAGCGACATCGGGACCGCGTATCTGCGGCTGGATCTGCTGCCGGCGCAGATGCAACCGGAGCTGCGGCAGCTCTTCCGCGATTACACGACGTCGCGACTGCATATGTTCGACGAGGTGGGAGACGAGGTCACGCCGGAGACGGCCGGGCTGCAACGCGCGATATGGCAGCGGGCCACGGCCGCCGCATCCTCCGAGGGCGCGAGTCCGGATGCCGCGAAGCTGCTGCTGCCGGCGATCAACGACATGATCGACATCACCTCCACGCGGCAGAATGCCTTCTACATGCATCCGCCGCCAGTGGTGTACTGGCTGCTGTTTGCCTTCAGCGGCGGCAGCGCGCTGATGGCGGGCTACAGCATGAAGCCGGGTGGCCGGGACTGGCTGTACTCGATTGCGCTGGCCGCGGCGGTGACGCTGACGGTGTACACGATTCTGGATGTGGAGTACCCGCGGCGGGGATTGATTCGTCTCGGCGATCACGACCGGACGTTGATTTCGCTGCGCGAGTCTATGAAGTAATAACTGCGGAAGTAATGACTGCGTGAAGCAGCGAGATATCGCTTCTGACATCCCGCCCAGGATATTTTCCAGCAGAGGGAGCCCATGAGCGATTCGCCTGGAAATCTTGCGGAGCATGCAACGGAGCTGCGCCGCAAGCTGACGCGCGAGGGTGGCCTGGTGCTGGATATCAAGGCAGTTCCACGGTCGCGAACGGCAGAGGTCTCCGACGTAATGGCGAATGGCGTTCTGAAGGTGAAGGTGACAGCAGCGCCGGAGAAGGGCCGGGCAAACGAAGAGATCTGCGCGGTGCTTGCGGAGTATCTGGGCGTGGCGAAGCGAAATGTGGAAGTGATCCATGGCCACACCACGCCGCAGAAGCGAGTGCGCATCACGCCATAGAAACAACCAGGGCGCCGCTGGATGGATGGCGAGCCCTCTCGAAGCGAGCAGCCTAGACGGAAAGCAGCCGGTCGAAGAAAGCGCGATAACGTTTGAAGCCCTGGCGCAAATCTTCGGTGGAGACGTTGTCGCCGCGGTCCCATTGTTTTTCGAGCTTGCTGCGCTCCTCTGCGAACTGCTCCGCGATGCGCTTGACCACGGTGGCAACCAGCGTATCGGCCTGTTCCACGGCCTGGCGTGGCTCATCGACAAACGATGTCTGCACCTGGTCCCAGCGGGCGCGGAAGTCGCGCAATTCGTTTTCGGCGAAGAGCGGACTCTCGTGCCGGCCGTTGGTCTGCGACCCTGCAGCCGTGCTTTGCGATGCGGCGGATTCCCCTGCAGATACGGCGGGCTGCTTCGGAGTTTTCGGCCCGGTGCCCGACCGCGCGGCCGAAGGCGGCACAGTGCTTACGTTGTTCGCGCTCGGCGCGGGTTCCACGCTCGAGTTCACAATCTCCCCATCATAGGTATCGTCAGTATCGGTGTCGTCAGTATCCTCGGTGGCGGTATCGTCGGTTGCCGCAGAACGGGCTACTGCGGATTGCGGCGGACGGCGATCGGCGGGATCAATGTCGGTTTCGTCAACGACCGCATCGCCCCGCGTTCTGCCGGCACGCTGCTGGTTGGCGATGTCTGCCGTGGTCAATGGTTCTTTCTGCCTACGAAGCGCGCTCATGAGCAACTCCTCTGCGTTTGTGGTCGATTGTTTCGACCTTGCCCGGTTCGAGCAATTCATCGAATAGCGACCGGTAGTGGACCATGGCCTTGCGCAGGTCTTCCGTGGTGGCCTTGCTCTCGCCATGACGCACCACGATGTCGTGTGCCGCGCGATAGTTCTGGACGACGGTGGGATAACTCACAGAGATATCTGCCGCCCTCTGCTCGAAATTGGTCATGGGATATCCGCGATCGATCATGACGCGGCCGACCAGACGGTCTGCCGTGCCGACGGCGGCCGAGGGATCGTCGACGAAGCGGCGCTGTACCGCAGCCCACTCCATCGCGTAGGCCTCGCGATCGACCGGCGAGAGGGAGCGGAGAGGAAAGGCCTCCACACGCTTCTCGCGATCCGCCAGATTTGCTTCGGCCCGGCGGGAGTCGCCGTGTTGCTCAATGACGGTGCGGTCGTACTCCGGTCCGAAGCGTTGTTTCAGTTGATCGCTTCTGCGTTGGCTTTGGCGGCGGCGCATGGCAAGAGCCACGGCTACTACGACGAGAATGGCGACAATGACGGCTATTGGAATCAAAACCCTGGTGTCCATCGCGATAAGCCTCTGCAACTTCTGATGCGGGAAGGTGGTGCGAATGATGTCGGAGGAATAGGAAATGAGTTAGGCAGGGCGCGACGCCCGGTGCAGTACGAAGAAAATGACCCATAGCGCGGAGAATCGTCACGACTTATCGGAAATTCGTGCAGAGTTATCTGTGCAGAGTTATCCGAGCAGGATTATCCGGGGCAACAGCGCACGGCCGCAAGATATAGGAAATAAGGTATCCCGGGGCCACTTATAGAAGATAAGACGCATCCGGCGCACACTGCGAGGGCAACGTTTTGAGCATACGGTGAGAGAAGAAAGGCAAGGCGCAACGGCTGTGACGTGCTTTTGCCTTAGCCGCCGGCGATGGCGCCCAGGACGATCAGCGGCTCGCGGGCGGCAACCACCGCCTCCGGCAAGGGCGTGTCGGTGCGCTGGTGCGAGAGATCTTCCTCACAGGCGAAGTAGCGGATGAAGGGACGGCGCTCGAGCGTGTCGTGATCGCGGATGGTGCCGCAGAGCATGGGGTAACGCGCTTCGAGCGCATCGAGCACGGAGGCGATGGTTACCGGAGGAACAACCTCGAGCGTGACCTCCGCGCCCACGCGCGCCAGATTGCGCAGGTGGGCGGGCAGCATGACGCGGATTGTCGGTGTTGGGGTCACGATCTTCGGGTCACGATGGCTGGGTCATGTTGTTGGGTCACGCGAGCGTCTGCACCTCGACGGAGAGTACGGCGGGCAGGTCGCGGACGATGGGCACCCAGTTGTCGCCTGCATCCGCGGAGGCGTAGACCTGGCCGCCGGTGGTGCCGAAGTAGATGCCGCATTTGTCCATGGTGTCGACGGCCATGGCATCGCGCAGCACGTTGACGAAGCAGTTGCTCTGCGGGAGGCCATTGGTGAGCGGCTCCCACTCGTTGCCGCCGGTGCGGCTGCGGAAGACACGCAACTGGCCGTCGGGCGGGAAGTGCTCGGAGTCGCTCTTGATTGGGACGACGTAGATGGTCTCCGGCTCATGCGCGTGCACGTCGATGGCGAAGCCGAAGTCGGTGGGCAGATTGCCGCTGACTTCGCGCCAGTTGTCGCCGGCGTCGTCGGAGCGCATGACGTCCCAGTGCTTCTGCATGAAGAGCACGCCGGGACGCTGTGCGGACATGGCAATGTGATGCACGCAGT
>JAUTWX010000194.1 GCA_030838385.1 Acidobacteriaceae bacterium | reverse complement strand
CCGACAAGAATGGCAACGGGTCGTTCGCGTTCGGCGGGGCATTCCTGGTGCCGTATCCGAACCGCATTCGCGGCAAGCTCTCCGATGACAAGCAGACGATCACGACGACATGGCAAGGCAAGACGCTCACATTGCCGGCGAACTTCTCCGGCAAGAAGCCGGGCGCGGAGCTGCACTCCATCCACGGCCTCATCCTCACCTCGAAGACGGACGATGTGAAGGTTGCCGACTCAACCGATGGCCAGACGGTGACCGGCACGATTCACGCGGGCGACTTCGGCGGCCACTGGCTGTCGAAGACGGATCTGGACTTCACCATCGAGCTCGCCGGCAAGGACGTAACCGCGACTATCACGGCGAAGAACGTCGGCGATGCGCCTGAGCCGATGGCAATCGGCTGGCATCCGTACTTCGCAATCCCGAGCGGCGATCGCACGCAGGCGCGGCTGCACGTGCCGGGGACCGTGATGGCCCTAGTGAACAACTACGACGACGTCTTCCCCACCGGCAAGCTGAAGCCGGTGAAGGGCACGCCCTACGACTACAACGCGCCCGACGGCAAGGCGCTCGACAACAGTTTTCTTGATGACAATTTCTCCAAACTCACCCGCACCGATGGCGCAGTCGATGTACAGCTGGCCGATCCGAAGTCGAACTACGGAATCCACGTGCTCGGTGACTCGCCGGAGATCAAGACCGTGCAGGTCTACGCGCCAATCGATCCCGGAAAGAACTTCGTCGCCATCGAGGAGCAGTTCAACTTCGGCAATCCATTCGGCAAGGAGTGGCATGGCATGGACACCGGCATGGTGACGCTGAAGCCGGGCGCCTCGGTTACCTGGAAGGTGAAGTTGGAGCTGTTCACGCCGCCGGCGACGAAATAATCCGCGCTGCAAGCAAAGGGGCGCCGCTCTCACAGCAAACCTATAAGGAGCGGCGCCTCGTCATTTAAGGAATCGCACCCCGGACATGACGGAGGTCACGTGATCTTCACGGCAAATTCTGCAACTCCTTGTTACAAGCGTCGTCTTAGACAGGTATGCAGATCACAAATGTGCTTTGCCTGTGCTGTGGGAGCCGGACGCTGACCGCTCCGGGAGTCTTTGAGCTCTGCCCCGTCTGCTGGTGGCAGGATGATGGACAGGACGAGGTGGACGCGGATGTGGTGCGCGGCGGGCCCAACGGCACTCTGAGCTTGACCGCAGCACGCGCGAACTTCCTTGTCTGCGGAGCTTCCGATCCACGTTTCGTCGGCCGGGTGCGTGCGCCGTTACCCTCGGAACGCACCGCTGTGCAAAACTCGGCGTTTCGTCCGGCTGTCTAGGAATCCCAGCAATACCGTTACTCTAGCTAGACAAGCACGCCTGCGCGGTTTGACCCCCTCCCCAAAGCCTCTTACCATTGAATCAGGCGCCTGCCTACGCATCGCTTGGCACGCAACTGCGTCCACCAGGCTCCCCGTCCTATCAGCTTGCAGGCGCAGACATTCACGGAAGGCACACTTGAGCGCTACCTTGAGCACCCCAGACACAGTCGAGACCTCCACCACCCCTGAGAGCACCACCGCCGCCCAGCCTGAGGCAGGCGCAGAGCAGGAGCACGATCACTCGGGCCACGATCACACCCACCAGCATGGGCCCACCTTCAATCCCGAGGTCACCCGCACGGTCGAGGTGACCATCCCGGAGGATGAAGTCTCCCGCGCTATGCGCTCCACGGTGAAGCGCTACCAGAAGCAGGCCCGCATCCCCGGCTTCCGCGCCGGCAAGGTGCCGGAGTCGCTGATCCGCGGGCGCTTCACCGAACGCATCCGCCAGGAGGTGCTGGAAGCGGTGATGCCGCAGCACTTCAAGCGCGCTATCACCGAGGGCAACTACAAGCTTGTCTCGCAGCCCCAGGTCGTCGACATGACCATGGAGGACGGGAAGCCGCTCTGGTTCAAGGCTGAGTTCGAGGTGATGCCGGAGTTCTCCGTAGAGGGCTACCAGGACGTCAAGGTCGAGAAGCCGAGCGCCGCGTTCACGGATGAGGACTTCGCGGCCGAGGTCGAGCGTGTGCGCGACTCCCGCTCCACCATGGAGCCGGTAGAAGAGGAGCGCCCGCTGGTGAATGGCGACTGGGCCCAAATCGCCTTTACCGGCAGCGTCCAGCCGCCGGGCGAAGGCGAGCCCGCGACGGAGAATGCTCCTCTGACCGGTGAGGACGTAATCCTCGAGGTTGGCGGATCGAATACCCTCCCCGCGTTCACGGAAGCGCTGCGCGGCGCGACCGTCGGACAGGAGCTGAAGTTCGAGGTCAGCTATCCCGAGGAGTTCGGGGAGAAGCGGCTTGCTGGCAAGAACGTCGCCTACGACGTAACCGTGAAGAGCATCAAGCGAAAGCTGCAGCCGGAGTTAAACGACGACTTTGCAAAAGAGCTCGGAGAGTATTCAAGCTACGAGGATTTCACCACGAGGTTTCGCGAGAATCTGCAGGACGAAAAGGATCGCCGCACCGAGACGGAGACGCGCGATCGCCTGCTGACCGCGCTCAGCGAGCGCTTCCAGTTCCCTGTGCCTGAATCGATGATCCAGCAGCAGATCGATACGCGGCTGGACCGTGGGCTGCGTGCTCTTGCGGCGCAGGGCATGCGCGAAGAGGACCTGAAGCGGCTGGACTTCGCGCGGCTGCGTGCGGCGCAGCGCGATTCGGCCACCAGCGAGGTGAAGTCGCTGCTCATCCTGGACCACATCGCGGACGCGGAGCACATCGGCGTTTCGGACGAAGAGGTCAATCAGGAGATAGAGTTGCTCTCGCTACAGTTACGTGAACCGCTAGATACCCTGCAGGTGCGATTGACGCAGGATGGGTCCATCGCTAGAATCCGGGAACAAATTCGAAGGGACAAGACAGCGAAGCTTTTGTACGAAAGACTTTAGTTGTAGTTGGAGCGCGACGTAATTGAATACGGCAAGCGCGCTTGAGGGGACGCGGGAGAACCAGCCAGCCGGAGGAAGCACCGGCGGGCGAGGAGCATAAAGAAGAGCATGGCACTTGTACCGATGGTTATTGAGCAGACGAGCCGGGGCGAACGCGCCTACGACATTTACAGCCGTCTGCTGCGCGACAACATCATTTTCCTGGGGATGCCGATCGATGACACGATCGCCAACCTGGTGATTGCGCAGATGCTCTTTCTCTCCGGCGAGGACCCGGAGAAGGACCTTCAGCTTTACATCAACTCGCCGGGCGGCTCCATTACTGCCGGTCTGGCCATCTATGACACCATGCAGTTCATCAAGAACGATGTGGTGACCTACTGTATCGGTCAGGCGGCCTCCATGGGAGCCTTCCTGCTGATGTCCGGAACCGCAGGCAAACGCTTTGCTTTGCCAAACTCGCGTATCCTTATCCACCAGCCGTCCATGGGCGGACTTTCCGGCCAGGCAACGGATATCGACATCCACGCCCGCGAGATCCTGCGCATTCGCGAGATTACCAATAACCTGATGTCCAAACACACCGGTCAATCGCTCGAACGAATTGAGCGGGACGTCGAACGGGACTTCATCATGAACTCCCGGCAGGCGAAGGAATACGGCATCATCGACGAGATCATCGATCGTCCACGTACCTAGCGGGCGACAAGGACCTCGGCGAGAAGGAGCAGATTCCATGAAAACGCGCACGGGTTCCGACGAGACACTCCGCTGTTCGTTCTGCCATAAATCGCAGGACGCTGTAGCTAAACTGATCTCTTCTCCCAGCGACTATCCGCGTGCGTACATCTGCGACGAATGCGTCGCGGTGTGCAACTCCATCCTGGACGACGACCGGAC
>JAUTWX010000182.1 GCA_030838385.1 Acidobacteriaceae bacterium | reverse complement strand
GATCCGCTTCCTGGTCGCTCCGCATGCGCTGTGGCTTGGAATCCTGCCCGCATTCTTGGGCTGCGCGTGGGCGGCCTGGTATTTCATACGGAGACGGAGAACATGGGACTGGGCAACGGAATTACCCCTGCTTCTGCTGGTCTCTCTCATCGCCGCTCCATACGCCTGGATCGTCGATAGCGTGCTCGTAGTTCCCGCGATAGTAGCCGTGGCTCCGCGCTGCTCTGAATCGTGGCGCGCGGTTCTGCTCATTACGATGAGCGCGGCTACGTTCCAATACTGTATGGCTCCAAATATGGATTCACCGTGGCTGCTATGGCAGACACCGGCGATGGTAGCGTGGTATCTGTGCGCCCGGACAACGACGGCAGCAGCGGCAGATGTTTCTGTCGCCCTTGCCTGAGATACGCAGATGCTGGTGGAACTTTGGTGGCGGTGGACAGAATCGAACTGTCGACCTACGGGTTATGAGTCCGTCGCTCTAACCATCTGAGCTACACCGCCGGGAAGAGGCCGGAACACGCAGCAGGACGCCACGCAGGCCAGCCTCTATCTTATGGAACGTCCGAAAGTCAGTCAATTTACAGCCTGCACCACCGAGAACACGACCGCATCAGGATGAGCCCGCTTCCACTTCTCTTGCGGGAATGCGCCAGCCGACAGAAGATGAACGAGCCTGCCACCAGCACATCGCGCGAAGGAGCAGCAGCCGTTCATGTCTTCCATCCACACTCTCGCCGTCATCCCTGCGCGCCTTGCGTCGACGCGGCTGCCGCGCAAGGTGCTGCGCGATATTGCAGGCAAGCCCATGCTGCAGTGGATCGTCGAAGCCGCACTCGCAGCGCCGCGGCTCGACCGCGTGGTGGTCGCTACTGATTCCGACGAAGTGACGGCGCTGGCCGCCGAGCATGGCTGGGAGGCGATGCTCACCTCATCTGAACTGCAAAGCGGCTCGGACCGCGTGCACGCCGTCTCGCGGCAGATTCCGTCCGAGATCGTGGTCAACATCCAGGGCGACGAACCGATGCTGCGCCCCGCCCACATCGACGCGCTGCTCGCCCCCTTCGATCGCTCCGGCATCGACGCCCAGGTGACCACGTTGTGGACACCCTGCACGGTCGACGAAATCGCCGACCCCAACGCGGTGAAGGTCGTGCTCGCCGAAGACGGACGCGCGCTCTACTTTTCGCGCTCGACCATTCCCTTCGACCGCGACCGCGCCGGCCGCGTCGTCTATCGCAAGCACCTCGGTCTCTACGCCTACCGCCGCACTGCGCTGGAGCGATTCGCTGGGCTGCCGCCGCATCCACTTGAGACAACCGAGCGCCTGGAACAACTTCGTCTGCTCGCCCACAACATCCCGATCTACGCAGAGCAGACGCCCCACACCACCATCGGCGTCGATACCGAGGCCGATCTGGAGCGCGTGGCTGCGATCCTCGCCAATACACCGGCCGTTACACCATAGAGTACGAAGATGGCCATTCACACAATCGAAGGTGTCACACCCGAAGTCCTAGACAAGGGTCTCAGCGAACTGAAGAGTTCTGGCTTCACGGTAGATGGCAATAGAGTCGCCGGCATGGGCGTGGAAGCGACCTATGAGCTGGCTGCCAACGTGTTGACCGTGAATGTGGAGAAGGCTCCGGCATTCCTCGGCGGCGCCTTGGAATCGCAACTGCGGTCATTCTTCAGCTAACGGAGATTTCGGAATCCAACTAGCGATCGCGCAACATGCGCCCTGTAAACTAATGAGCATGAGCGCCAGCGCCACCCTCGCCAACGCAAAGCAGTCCAGCGCCACCCAGACCGCCGCCCCAAAGCTGTCCGAGCGCATCGGCCGCATCGAAGTCTCCGCAACCATGGCGGTTACCGCGGCCGCCGCCAAGCTGCGCGCCGAAGGCGCCAAGCTGGTCGATTTCGGCGCCGGCGAGCCGCACTTCGCTACGCCGCGGCACATCAAAGACGCGGCCATCGCTGCCATTGAAGCGAACTTCTCGCGATACACCGTGGTCTCCGGCATCGCCGAGGTACGCAAGGCCATCGTCGAACGCCACGCCACCGACTTCGGCTCCAGCTACACGCCCGAAGAGGCCGTCTTCACCACCGGCGGCAAGCTCGCTCTCTTCAACGCCATTGAGGTGCTCATCGATCACGGCGACGAGGTCATCCTACCGGTGCCCTACTGGGTCTCCTACAAGGACATCATCCAGTACGCAGGCGGAAAAGTTGTCTATCTCGAAACTGCCGAGAGCGAGAACTTCCGCGTCACCGCCGACGCCATCGAGAGCGCTATCACGCCGCGCACCAAGGCGATCATCCTCAATTCGCCCTCCAATCCCTCCGGCGCGGTCATCTCTCGCGCAGATCTGGAACACATCGTCCGCCTGGCGCACAGCCGCGGCATCTACCTGATGCTCGACGAGTGCTACGCCTACCTGATCTTCAACGAAGCGCCCTTTTCCGGAGCATCGGTTGCGGAGGCGAAGGAGCACATCATCGTGCTCGGCTCGCTCTCGAAGACCTATGCCATGACCGGCTGGCGCGCGGGCTTTGCGCTTGGGCCGAAGCCGATCATCTCCGCGATGAGCAAACTGCAGTCGCAGTCCACCTCGTCTACCGCGGCCATGGTGCAGAAGGCGGCCATTGCCGCGCTCACCGGGTCGCAGGAGTGCGTCTGCGAGATGCGTGCCGACTACATTCGCCTGCGCGACACCATCGTCGCCGGCCTGCGCAGCATCCCCGGCCTGACCTGCACCATGCCGGAGGGTGCCTTCTACGCGTATCCCAACGTCTCCGAGCTGCTGAAGAAGTCCGGCATCGCCACTCCCGCCGAGCTCACCACACGCCTGCTGCACGAGGCTGGCGTTGTCGTGGTGCCGGGTGAGGCATTCGGGACCCACGAACACGTCCGCTTCTCCTATGCGGTGTCGCACAAGGATGTGGAAGAAGGGCTCGCGCGTCTGCGATCCTTCGTCGCAAAGTTCTAATCGCTAAGGAAACCAAAAAGGCCAGCGCTGGTGTGCGGTATGTTATCCGGCGTTGGCCTTTGTCCTGTTTGGAAGCCCGCTCAGGTCCGCTGCCGGCCCGTCATCCAGCCGCGGGACAACGTGAATGGCACGAATGCGATCGCGAGTCCGATGACGAGCCAGCCCAGGTGCAGCCGCATCGCGGTTTCTGCCCAATCTGCAATCGCACCTTGCTGGCCCGCTGCAGCAGCAGAAGCGAACGAGTGAGAAGCGAGCTGCGCCACGCCGATCGAGGCGAACGTCAGCAACGTTGCACAGACTGCCACCGCCAGCACCACCATGCAGATGCCAGGCACGGCCCGCCGCCAGGGGAACCGTATCGGCCCCAATGCCGCCGCGGCAGCCGCTTCCTCGCGCACTCGCTCCATCACCGAGGCCGCGAAGCCGGAGGACGGCTCAATGCTCTCCGCGTGAGCTGCGCGGGAGTGCGGCGGTCCAAAGCTGCGTGCAAGCATGTGGTCCAGCTCGTCCCTCTCCATATCTGACATCACATCACTCCTTCCGGGGTCAGCGCCAGCAGCCGCGACAATTTGGCACGCAACAGCTCTCGTCCGCGGTGCAGCCGCGCCTTCACCGTGCCCTCCGGCAGCCCCAGGCTTTGCGCTGCAGCGGGCACATCCATCTCGTGGAAGTAGAACAGCAGCAGGGCTTCGCGGTACTTCGGCGGCAGCGCCAGCACAGCTCTCCGCACGGCAAGATCGCGATCCCGCAGCTCATGCGCCTGACTCATCGAAAATGGATCGGCCGGCTCGGGTGCATCTTCCAGAGCAACCGTCCGCTGCGGTATGCGGCGAAGCTCGCTGCGATAAAGGTTCGTCGCCAATGCGAATAACCATGTAGAAAACGCAGCATCGCCGCGAAAACCATCCAGCCCCCGATAGGCCCGCAGAAATGCCTCCTGGGCCATCTCCTCCGCACGGCCACGATCGCCGCAGAAGCGATACGCCAGGTTGATCAAGGGCGTCTGCCATCGGCGCACGATCGCCGCGAAGGCCTCAACATCGCCAGCCTGAACCCGTGCCACATCGGCACGGTCCGCCGCCGCCTTGCTGAGCTCTGCGTCCATGGAGCTGAGAATCCTTCCGAAACTGTACGACCGATGGAGCGGAGTTGCGGTTGCATTTTCTTTTTTTTCGAGCAGCCCCCAAAAAACGCAACCGCCGCCCCGCCACCCCGGTCATACCGGTTGCAAACGATCAGTCTCAGTCAGGAGATCATCATGGATTTCGCTAAGCCGGAAGTTATGGTCTTTGTTTTTCTCGCCGTCGCCTCGATCGCGCTCTATTCGTATCTCTCCATCCATTCCTACGTCAATGGACGCCGCAAGGAACGCGAGGCCTACTACAAGAACGAGACGGTCCGCCGCCTGACGGAGAGCGCCGGTGCCGGAGCTGACGCGGCCATCGCACTGATGCGCGAAGAAGACCGTCTGCAGACACGCCGCCGCCTGGAAGGCACCAAGCTCGGCGGACTGATCACCACGGCGGTGGGAATCGGCCTCATGATCTTTCTTGGTATCGCAAATGACGACAATCACCTGATCGGGGTCGCGATCGGCGCCGTGCCGCTGATGGTGGGACTCGCTCTGCTCCTCTATGCCTACCGCTTTGCACCCAAGTCGCAGCAGCCATAGATGACCTCGCGCAATTGCAATGGACGGCAGCGATGCAGGCGGCTCCGCAGTCCGTTACCATAAGCGGACGATGCCCAGCACTCCCGCATTTCGTCCCATCATCCTGGCCGGAGGCAGCGGCACGCGCTTCTGGCCGCGCAGTCGAAAGGCCCGGGCCAAACAGGTACTCGCGCTGGATGGCGAGCGCACCATGATCCAGCGCACTCTCGATCGTCTGCTCCCGCTCTCCCCTCCGCAGAGTGCGTGGGTCATCACCAACGATCTGCTTTCCTCCGCGATCTGCATTCAACTGGAGGAGGTGCCTGCCGAACAGGTGCTGTGCGAGCCCGCAGCGCGCAACACAGCTCCGGCCGCCGGACTGGCCGCATTCCTGCTGGAGAAGATCTCGCCGGATGCGGTGCTCGGCATCTTTCCCGCGGACCATGTCATCGGCGACGAGCCGCAGTTTCTGGAAACGCTGCGTCGCGGCATCACGCTGGCCGCTGCGGGCGAAAACATCGTCGTCCTTGGCGTGCCGCCCACGCGAGCCGAGACCGGCTATGGCTATATCGAGACGGGCGAGCCACTCGAGCCCGGCGTGCAGCGCGTCCGGCGCTTTACCGAAAAGCCGAACCAGGAGAAAGCCGAGGAATTCGTCGCCGCCGGCAACTACTACTGGAACAGCGGAATTTTTCTGTGGAGCGCGCGCACCTTGGCCAATGCCATGCGCGAACATCTGCCCGAGACCTCCCCAGTCCTCGAGAAAATTGCAGCGGCCTACGGAACCGCTGAGTTCGCCACGACGTTCGCCGAGCTCTATCCTCAATGCGAAAACATATCCGTGGACTACGCGGTGCTAGAGCCGCGTTCCGCGAAGGGGGAGCACCGCTCGAATCTCTTTTGCCTGCCCGCCAACTTCGGATGGAACGACCTCGGATCCTGGGCAGCGTTGTACGAGCATCAGCTCGCCCAGCAACCCCATGCGCCGGCGGCCAATATCGTCGAGACTGCGGACGCTCTCACCATCGACGCGCGTGGCAATTACGTTTACAGTCCGGAGAAGTTCGTTGCGCTGGTGGGCGTCAAAGACCTGGTTGTGGTCGATACCGGCGATGCCCTGCTCATCACTTTGCGCAGCCACTCGCAGGATGTTGGCAAGATAGTGAAACAGTTGGTTGCCCAGGGCAAGACAGGACTCGTCTGAGTTGCTCCATCCGGTCCGCGTGATATTGTTTCCTTTCGTAAACTCGATCCGAGCATGACAAACTCACCCATCAAGTTTGGTACGGACGGATGGCGCGGCGTGATTGCCGATGACTTTACCTTCGCCAATGTCCGCGTCGCTGCCGCTGCTATCGCCAATTATGTTCTGGCCAACGAGGATGCTGAAAAAGGTATCTGCATCGCTTACGATACCCGCTTTGGCTCTCCCGCCTTTGCCCGTACTGTCGCGCAGGTAGCCGCTTCCGCCGGAATCCCGGTGCGCCTCGCTGCCGCGATCACGCCGACGCCGGCTCTCTCCTATGCTGTTCGCCAATCCCAGGCGGCGGGCGGCGTCATGATCACGTCAAGCCATAACCCCTACCAATGG
>JAUTWX010000174.1 GCA_030838385.1 Acidobacteriaceae bacterium | reverse complement strand
CCCGCCTCGTCCTGATCGATGACATTGCCGTCGAGATCGGTCACCTTCAGCGCCATCGTCGCGCGATCCACGCTGACGAGGAGCTTCGCCGTCTTGAAACCGACGGCATTCCCGCTATTCGCCTCCGTCACGGTTTCCTTTGCCGTGCGCGCCTCCGGCAGCACTGCCCAGGAGGCATCCTCCGGCAGCGTCCCCGCCGGCCCGACACGGACGCGCACAACATCGTCGCGCAGCGCGGTGATCTCCATCACGGCCGAGCCACTATGCAACTCGATCCCGTTCTCGAGCCCTCGGCTCGCCGTCACCCGATCGAGCGCCAGCACCGAGCGGGCCGCCTCCTTCGGAGCAGCGTGTGTGCTGACGCCCGGGAGCAGCAAGGCTGCCGTGGCAAGGGCGAGAAGCGAAAGGCGAGGCTTAGCGGGCAGGGCGGCAAAGCGGCGAGCAGTCAACGGGCGGTCCTCGTGCATGAAATCAGGATTACTGCGAAACGGCTGTGCCGCTCCGCCAAGGATTATCGTCTGTACGTCTAGTCATGACCAGCCCGCGGCCCGGTATAGGGCTCGTGCAGCACTCCGTGCTCCGCCGCACGCTCGTGTTTGGCCTCCAGCTTGTCCGCGTACCGCTCCACCCACAGCGACGGAATCGCATAGAGCAGCGCCACCAGAAATACCAGCGCCAGTGAGAGTGTGGTGCGGTAATAGGCCACGGGAATCGCAATCGCGTAAATCACAATCGCGATCAGGTTCTTGCGCAGCGCGGCCCGCTCCAGCAGCACAAACTCCGGGCTGGCCACCGACTGTCTTCCGACGGCACGATTCAACACCGAGAAGGCCGCGCCGTTCACCAGCATGACGGCCGCGTAGATGGCCGTGGGGAAGGCGCTAAGCCGCGTGCTCTCCATCCATTCCGTAAAGAAGGGAATCAATGACATGCAGAAGAGCACCGCGATATTCGCCCACAAGATCAGCAGGTCCACCCGCTTCACGCGATGGAACAGGTGATGGTGGTTGATCCAGTACACGGCGATATAGAAGTAGCTGATGACGTAGCTCATGAAGATCGGCCACTCATGCAGCAAGGCGTGCGGGTCGGCACTCAGCGGGCTCTTCAGTTCCAGCACCATGATGGTCAGGATGATGGCGATCACGCCATCGGAGAACGCCTCCAGCCGCCCCGGCGACAGCGGCTCGTCCCCCAGCATCCGGTTTCTGGTCTCTCCTCGGCTCATGCTCGCCAGTAGAGCATCTTTCCTGCTGCGGTGAGGAGCGAAGATTCACCAGACGAAGCTCTCCGTGAAGAAAAAGGATGCAAGAGCCGTCGCTTGTCCCTTTCCACTGACACTCCATCCCCGTATGCCGGAACTAAACCAGATGATTTGCGTACAAGTCCCATACGCGTGTACTAGAATCCCCGCGGGCCCTCTCAGCAGGGAGGCTCATATGCGTACCGCAGCTCTTGTCCTTCTGGTGGCCTGTCTTGGCCTCCACGGCGCAGTCATATCGTCAGGGTTTCAATCCCAGCACGGCCGCAGGCAGATGCCCTCGAACGCAACACAGAGTCCAGCCCAGTCGCCCACGACCGTCGTGGGCAACTCGCCCGACGCGGAAATTCCGGATCCCATGGAACGTGAACGGCGGGCGAAGTACAACACTGAACGGCAAACCCAGGCCATGGCCGACGCCAGACGGCTGGCGCAGCTCTCCCGGGAACTGCTTGATGAGCTCGAGCGTGCCGACGGCGAGACCCTGCCCGCCGATACCTTCAGGAAAGCCGACGAAATCATCAAGCTGGCCAAGAGTGTGAAAGGCAAGATGCGGCCCACCTAGATGCGGAACCACGGAGGCATCCGGCGCTCGTGGCAACGGTCAGCGGAACTGTGCCCGGCCCCCGTCGGCACATCGCGGTTAGACGCTATCCATCGCTGCGGGCTGGCGCTCCGGTAATGCGGCCGGTCGCGACGCGTAGACAGACCAGGCTATCCACGCAGGCGCCGTCCACATGTAATAGGAGGCACTGTGAAGAGGACCTCGACGAGGCCGACCGCCCAGATGAGGCCGGCGATCATGGGAACAAACTGAAGGATCAACCAATCGCGATGACGGCAGTCCGAAGGGAAAATTGGGCCAGAAGGAGCGAAAAGACCAATCCACTCGGCGGGTAGCGCACGATCGCGACATGGCCTCCCGACGGATTCCAGGCCAGGAACGCAGATTGGGCGTAGGGGTTCGCGTGTGCCAGCAGTTGATGCCCGATGGCCCAGTAGGCAATGTAGTCCCGGTCGGCAAGGCTGCTTTCGCTGGTCACCAGGACGATGATGGAAAGCCCAACTGCGAATATGCACACCGCAGCGATGACCTTCAAAGGGTTCGTCTTCGCACTCACTGTCGGTTCCTTGTCGGAAAGATAGGTCGCGTGTATGCCTTCCGGAGTGTCTGCGGCAACTCTCCTGGTGCAACCAGTTCTAGACGGGGACGGCGCTCGAATCTACAAAAAAATCAGGCAGGGGCGACACGTTCGTCTTCGCATGGCACCAAATCAAGTCTGGAGCGAGTGCTTTGCGGATTTCAGCAGGAAACTTCTGCCACGTGCCTCCGGTCCCAGGGCGAAGATAACGATGAGGGAGACGATCACCACGGATTCGAAGACAGTCAGCGCCCAGGGATAGCCGAGATGATCGCGCAGGATGTATTCAAAACCTACTGCCGGCGATGCCACCAGGACACCCAGTTGATAGACAAATCCCGGGAAGAGACTGCGCACCGCGTCGGGCGATAACTCGTTCAAGTGTGCCGGAATCACACCGAAGGCGCCCTGCACGCCGGTTTGCATCAGATAGGAGCCAAGTACCAGTACCAGCAGTGAGCCGCCGAAAGCCCATGCCGGTATCGAGAGCAGTGACAGCACCAGCGCAGCGATCATTGCCTTGCGCCGTCCCATGCGCTCCGAGACGTGGCCAAAGAACAGCGCGCCTGTGATCGCGCCAACGTTGTAGAGGATGGGAATACCGAAGAGCGGTTCCATGCCCAGCAGCGTCTTGGCCTTCAGCCACGGCATGCTCTTCAGGAAATCAGGGTATAGGTCCTGCGTGCCGTGGGAGAGACAACTCATCACCACCATCACCAACAGAAGATAGGCAAAGCTGCGTTTGTGGTGAAAGAGAGTGCTGAAGATGCTTCCAACCGATCCTATGCGATGCAGCTTCCAGGCCTCCGACTCTGGTGACAACGCCGTGAGCACAACGATGACCACCGCGAGCAAAGAGCCGACCACGAACAAGGCATGCCATCCCAACCAGGGCCGGATGGACTGCATGGCCACAGCAGCCAGCAGATATCCGAAAGGGTATCCACCCTGCATCATTCCGGAGAGGAATCCACGCCGTTTACGGGGCGCGTTTTCCATGGCGAATGAGGCGCCAATGCCCCAATAGCCACCCATGCCGATGCCATAGAGCGCCCGCATCAATGCAAAGAAAACAAAATTCGGTGCGAAGCCGCTGAGGATAGTGATAGCGGAGAAGTAAAGTACGCAGGCCATCAGCGGCTTGCGGCGCCCAAAACGATCCGCCAGCGCGCCGAACAGAAGTGCGCCCACCGGCCGCATGGCGAGCGTGATGGAGATGGTCCACACGATCGCCTTCTTCTGCACGTGCAGGTGATCGGCCAAAGTATCCAGCAGGAAGATGACCACGAAGAAGTCGAACGCATCGAGGACCCACCCGAGAATGCCGGACCCAACTGCGAAGCGCCAGCCGGGATTACCTGAGTCGAGGCCAGTCGTCTGGAGATCCTCTTCAATATGCATGCATGTCCCGGGGTATCGGTAGGAAATTGCGGGGGCGCTAGGTTCGGTACCCCTCCATCGGCCCAACGTCAGAAGATGACCTTGGCGCCGAATTGAATCTGCCGCGAAGTTGTCGAGGTCTGGTTCAACGCAGTGGGCAGCGCACTGCCGTCGAAGTCGAATGCCGAATTGTTCTGACCGAAGGTATTCAGAAAACCGGGCGAGAGAAAGTTGGTGTGGTTCAGCATGTTGAAGAACTCGGCTCGCACCTGCAGGTTGAATGCCTCGGAGATACGCGGAACCTTTGTGTTCTTGAAGATGGAGACATCCAGATCGGTCAGCTTGGGTCCGTAGAAGCTGTTGCGGCCGGAGTTGCCGAGCACATTCGAGCAGAACTGCCTGCCGGCTGGCGGGGGAATTGGATTGCCATTTGAGTCAGTGTAGTTCGGGTATGAGTTCGGCGCGCAGCCGAGTGGGTTGGCCGCCGTGGCAATTGGCAGAGACGCCGGCGCGGTGGGCGGTGTAAAGCATTTGATGTTCAGGTAGTTCAGGCCACCGTGAATCGCGTTGCAGTTCGGCAGACGGTCGGCGAAGTCCATCGAGAAGTCGCCATTGAAGCCGGTGCCCAGCGGGTCGTTACCATCGCCTGCGGTTACAGTGAACGGCGCGCCGGTTTCTGCTGTCAGGATGCCGCCCACCTCCCAACCGTTCGTGACCACGCTGGCGAATCCGGAGGAGAATCTCGTCGTTGGCAGATCCCAGATCAGGTTGCCAGTCGCAATTTGCCGCAAATCGAAATCGCAGGCGCCCACGCGCGCCGATTTCTGCAACAGCAGCGGCACCGCAATGGAGTTGAGGTACGTGTCGCCCGTCACCGGAGCAGAGCTCAGGTCGCGGCATTTGCTCCATGTATAGGAGAGCTGTCCCTGGACTCCGTTGGCCATGGTCTTTTTGATTTGCGATTGCAGGCTGCTGTAGGAGGATGCGCCGTCATACAGGACCGGCCGGATACCCGCGCCGCCGCCCCAGTTGGAATCGATCCGTGTGCCGGTGGCCTGATTTGCGCATGTATTGCCCGCCGCCAACTGCGATGGATCGCAAGGGAAGACATATCCCACCCCCGGTACCGCAGTCGGTTGCACCAGGTTGATGTCATCCGCCGCTGCCGAGAGATGCTCACTGCGTGAGCCGACGAAGCCCACCATTCCGGTCCAGGTCTTTCCAAATTGCTGCTGCACATTCAGATTCCAGTTCATCACATAGGCACGTTTGGGATGCGAGTCGATGAAGCGGTTGCGAATCTTCTGCCGATTGAAGCTGACGTTGGGGTCCAGAGTCCCGGTGCCGAGCTGGGCGTTGGGGTCTGTGCCAATGATCTGGAATGGCGCGGTAGCCGCAGTATTCAATCCAAATTCGTATGGCAGCGGCAGCACGTCGAACATGCCAAAGGCTCCGCGGATGGCGGTGCGTCCGTCTTTGAATGGGTCATAGGCGAAGCCAATGCGTGGCTCGAAGTTTTTCGTCGTGGGATTCGACTGCAGCGGGCTGTCCACGGCGATCGGGCCGCAGGCAGTGGTCCCCGGCGTGCAGTTCGTCAGCGACACGATCTCCTGAAAGCCCGCTGCGGGCACCGTGTAACCATTCACTGTGTAGGCCGGAACCTTGTTCGCGTCCGTCGGGCGCGTGGTCATCTCATAGCGAAGGCCAAGGTTCAATGTCAGGTTGGTGCGCATTCGCCAGTCGTCCTGAAGATATCCTGCGAAGAGATTCTGACGCAGCCGCACCTCGGTCGAGCCGCCCGGCGCCAGCGCGTTCAACTGCTTCGGTGCATTGCTCAGGAAGGACGCCAGCGTTCCGTAGGTGTTCATGCGGCCGTTCGGACTCAACTGCTCCAGGATGTTGTACTGCATGTTCTCGTAAGCGAAGCCCATCTTCAGCGAATGGGTGCCGCGCGTGAAGAACGCATCGTCGTAGGCCTGGATGGACCACCAGTTGTGCGTGAACTTGTTGAAGCCGCCCAGTCCGTACGCAGTCGTCAGCCCGGAGACCGGGATCTGAGGCGGGGCGGCTGCGCCGGGGGCAATCGCCAGAGCCTTGTCCGTCGCCACCGCGTCACCCGAGACCGGCGTATTGATGTCTCCAATGATCCGGCTCACGCCGCCGCGAACTGTGTTGGCGAATGACGGACTGAAGATGTGCGTCTCTTCCGCCATCCCCGCCTGCCTGCGCGAGAAGACCTGATGGACGGTGTTGCCCAGCGGGTCCGCCTGAGTCTGCGGGCCGGAATCGAAGAAGTAGGTGCCGTCCAGGCTGTCGGCGTTCGAGAGTTTCTGGTCGTAGCGAGCGATGACGTAGTTCTCCTGCGCCTTGGTGGGCGCCGAGACGTTGAAGGATTGGATGCCGTTCACATCCGGGGCGCCTGCAGGGGCCACCGGCCAGAGGGCGAGATAGGGCTGAATCGCAGGAACAGCCGCTGCGCGCGAGGCCGCGTCCGGGACGTGGATGCTGCCCGAGGAAGACTGACTCTGCCGGATGCCCTCGTAGTCGCCGAAGATGAACGCCTTGTCCTTGACGATAGGCGCTCCTGCTGACGCGCCGAACTGCACGCGCCGGAAGGGCGGCTTGACTCCGTCGAAGTAGTTTCGCGCGTCGAAGATGCTGTCGCGATCGAAGAAGTAGGCCGTCCCGTGCAACGCGTTGGTGCCGGACTTGGTCACGCCGTTGATCACCGCGCCCGAGGTGCGTCCATACTCCGCCGTATAGGCGCTGGTCAACACGGAGAACTCTGCGATCGCGTCCACGCCCAGATTAACGCCGGTCGCGCCGCCGGGAGCCGCGTTCGAGTAGTCATTGATGACCAGGCCGTTCACGCGATACGTGTTCTCATTCGCGCGATGGCCGCCATTGCTGAGCTGGTTGCCGAAGCCGCGATTGCCCTTGTTCGCGCTGAAGGAATCCGTCGCCTGGTTCGGAATGCTGGCGACGCCCGGTTCGAGTGTCGCGAGGGAGGTCCAGTCGCGCCCGTTGAGGGGCAGCTCACGCACAGTCCTCGCGTCGACGGTCGCGCTCATCGTGGAAGAAGAGGTCTGCACCGACGGCGGCGCCTCCGAGACGATCACGGTCTGCGTGTTGTTGCCGACCTGCATGGTCAGGTTCAGCGTCTGCTGTGCGCCCACCGTCAGCTCAATCCCTTTCTGCAGGACAGTTTTGAAGCCGGGCGAAGAAACCTTAATCTCGTACCTGCCTGGAAGCAGGTTGGGCGCGGAGTAGAAGCCGTCACCATTTGTTGTCGCCTCGCGGGTCACTCCGGTGGCGACATTTCGGATGGATACGGTGGATCCCGGGATGACCGCTGCTTTGGCATCGCTGACGACTCCGGAAAGCGTGGCGCCCGCCACTTGTGCCTGCAGGCGTGCAGATCCCCCAAAGCACAGCCACATCGCTAGAAGCATGGCTGCTACCTGTCCCAGCCGGAATATCTTTATCTGTTGTTGCATCGTGCCTCCACGAATGGGACGCCTCGGCACATTTTCCGTGGCGAAGGGCGGCCATCCGCATGGAACCCTGCCTATGCCACTGCGGACTGTGCAACTCTTTTCTAGTCACGCAGAGACTACGAGTAGGTAACGGGATATCTACTGCAGAATGTGTTCGTTAGACGAACAGATAACAAACGGAAAGTCCATTTCATCGTTGACCATGGCGTTTCCCGCGCTCTAGAATCCGCCGCAGTGCTTTGTAACCAGCAATCGTGATGACAGCAGCCAATACCCAGGATCTCGGGCGGGCGAACTTTGTCCGGTTCGGTGTGTTCGAGGCTGATCTGGACTCATGTGAGTTGCGGAAACAAGGTCGCAAGCTCAAGCTGCAAACCCAACCGTGCCAGGTTCTCAAGCTCCTGCTCGAACACCCGGGCGAAGTCATCACCCGTGAGGAGTTTCGCAAGCGCCTCTGGCCCGAGGACACCTTCGTCGACTTCGACCATAGCCTCAATACGGCCATGCGGCGGCTCCGTGAGGTGCTGAACGACTCTCCGGACAACGCCATCTTCATCGAGACGCTGCAGCGTCGGGGATACCGCTTCATCGCACCGGTCACCCCGGTTCGACCTCTGGAACTGGCAGCCGAAGCGGTTTCACCGTCGCATCTCGCAGATACCTTGCTCGCCGTCGCAGACGCGCCCAACCCGGCAGAGGCTTTGGAGAAGACGCGGAGCCGCGCGCCATGGCGCTATGCCGGCGTCATCCTTGCGAGCCTGTTCGTAGGTGCCGCACTCGGCCTCTCCGCCGGGTGGCTTATGGTGCGCCGTTCTCCGGCGCCGGAGGCGAAGTCGAAGCCGCTGCAAGTCCGTTCCCTGGCGGTGCTTCCGCTGGAGAACATCGCTGCGACTCCGGGCCAGGAGTATCTGGCGGACGGCATGACGGACGAGTTGATTGCCAGTCTGGCCAAGGTGCGCAGCCTGCGCATCACCTCGCGCACCTCCTCCATGGAATACAAGGGAACGCGCAAGCCGCTCTCGGAGATTGCGCGCGAGCTCAACGTGGATGCGGTGGTCGAAGGCACTGTCCAGCGCTCGGGCGGCAATGTGCGCATCACGGCAGAGCTGGTGCAGACGTCCTCCGATCGCGCGCTCTGGGCGGAGACCTACGAGAATCAGGTGGGCGACATCCTCGCATTGCAGCAGCAGGTGGCCAATGCCATCGTGCGCCAGATACAGATCGAGCTCACACCGCAGGAACAGCAGGCCCTGACCGCACCGCAATCCATCAGCCCGGAGGCGTATGAGGACTATCTGAAGGGCAAATATTATTGGAACGGCCGCTCGGAAGCCGCGCTGACCAAGGCGATCAACTATTTCGAGCTGGCGACCAAGGACGAGCCGCAGTACGCGCTGGCCTATGCCGGGCTCGCCGACTGCTACAGCATCATCGGCGCGGCGATCGTCGGCACCGTGCCCGCGAAAGACGTGGCGCCCAAGGCCGAAGCTGCTGCCATCCGCGCTATCGAGCTGGGCCCGAACTTGGCGGAGTCGCAAACCGCCATGGCGACAGTGCGGCTGAACTACGACTGGGACTGGGCTGGTGCGGAGCGCGGCTTTCGCCGCGCTATCGAGCTAAACCCCGCCTATGCCACGGCTCATCAGCGCTATTCGCTCTATCTCATTGCCATGGACCGCAAGGACGAGAGCATTGCCGAGATGCAGCGCGCGCTTTCGCTTGAGCCTCTTTCGGACAGCATGAATTTCAGTCTGGGATGGCGCCTGTATATGGCGCGCCGCTACGACCCAGCCATTCAGCAGTTGCGCACCGCCATCGCCATGAATCCTTCGCGTGCACTGGCGCATATGGTCCTCGGCCAGGCCTATGAGCAGAAGGGCGCCTACCCGCAAGCCGCGGCAGAGCTGACCCAGGCGGTTGAGCTAACGCATCGCAGCGCTCCGATGATGGCCGCCCTCGCTCACTTGTATGCCATCTCTGGAAGGCAGGACCGCGCCAGGGAACTGCTGAAGGAACTGATCTATCCGACCCACCGCGAATATGTCTCGCCCTTCTATATCGCGCTGGTCTACGCCGGACTGAATGATCATGCGGAGTCTCTGCTATGGCTGGACAAAGCTGTCGGGGACCGGTCGAATCCATGCATCTTCCTGCGCGTCGACCCGGAGTTTGACAATCTGCGCAAGGACCCGGCCTTTATGACCATGCTCAAAAGGTTTGCTTAGAGAACGCCGACAGTTTCGCCTTTCGTTTCTTCTCTTAAGGGAAGAAGCACCTCTCGAAAAGAAAGACACGCTTCTCGCCTGCTTTCCCTGTTGGTACCCACGTGCCCCATAGAATGATGACGTGCAGGTGCGCGGCGCATTTCATGGATTCGTGTGTATTTGCACGCTCTTGTGCTTTATGGGGCGGCCGGCGGCCGGGCTCAATCCAAAGAAGAGAGTAACGCAATATTCGCTCACCCAATGGGGGCATCGCGATGGTCTTCCTTCCACGACCATCTATGCCATCGCACAGACCGGGGACGGTTTTCTCTGGTTGGGTACAGCCGATGGGCTTGTTCGTTTCGATGGCATTCAATTTGTCCAGGTGCCGCTTTCCGTAAACGGGGCTGCCGCCTTCGGAAGAGTGCGTGCCCTTCTACGGGGCACAGACGGAGCGCTGTGGGCAGGCACGGACAGCGGAACCCTGGTTCGTTTGAACCACGGGACGATGAAGAGCTTGCGGCTCAACGCGCCCATCGCTTCGGTTCGGGAGCGTCCAGATTCTTCCATCGCAGTCGAAACAGCGACTCAGGTCTTTCGTATCTCTGCCGCAACTATGGAAATCATTGCGACCTGCAGAGTCGGTGCGATCCCTGTGCAACCTGCGAAATCCTGGTCGCCGCAGCCGATGTCACCGGGAGAGGACAACCCAACGCAGTGCGGCGTCGACTCTGATCTCCACCTTGATCCGTCCATCCTCGGCAGGACGCATCTGCCCCCGGATCAAGTTCGCAGCGTGCTGCGCGACAGCGACGGCAACCTGTGGATGGCAACCCGAGAGAGTGGAGTCTTCCGCGTCAGCAATCCCGCCGACGCTCACCCTGGAATCGAGCAGCTCTCCGTTGTCGACGGCCTGTCGAGTGACTCGGTGTGGAATATCTTTGAAGACCGCGAGCACAATCTATGGATCGGTACGCAGAATGGCCTTGATCGGCTGCGCGACGATAAGTTCTCGACCGTGACGCGCCGTACCGGTCTGGTCAGCAACAACATGGACTCTCTCGCCGTTTCCGGAGATGAAGTCTTTGCCGGATCAGTCCTCGGCCTTAACAGGGTGACCACCTCCGGCGCGGAGACCGTGCTACGCGGAAGCATTCTCTCTCTCGCGGCAGCCGCAGATGGTTCTCTCTTTGTTGCCACACCCCACGGCCTGGCCACGTTGAAGAACGATCGCGCTCATTTCATCGACCTCGGGATGCAGGCGAACCAGATCACCACCTTGGCGCAATCTTCCACGGGAGAGTTGTGGTTCTACGACCCGCAGGAAGGTCTTTATCGCTGGCAACCGGAACACGCTGCCATCAAGGTCACCGCGCCTGCGATGCAGGGCAGAGCCGTCTCAGCCATTCGGGCAGGGGCTCGCGGAGATATGTGGCTCGGACTCACAAACGGCGACGTCGTTCTTTATGACGGGGAAACGTTCCGCACCTTCGACGCGGCGGATGGTTTGCCCGGAGGCGAGCTCCACTCCATCTCCGTCGATAGTGACGGCTCAGCCTGGATAGCGTCGGAACATGGACTCGCACACTACAACGGAAAGAGATTTGTCTCCTGGTCCAGAAAGAACGGATTGCCCGGCGATCGCGTGCTGTGGGCGGTTCGCGGCCCACACGGCAGGCTCTGGCTTGGCTACACCATCGGCGTCGCCTCCGTGACAATCGAAGACCTTTTGCGAGCTGCATCCGACCCAGGCTTCCACATCCCGTACGACTTCTACGATGATGGGGACGGCCTCCACAGCAATCCCGATCTGCACGGCAGCACTCCGGTTGTTGTTCTGCCGGACGGCCGCCTCTGGCTCACGACCTCGGAAGGACTTGCCACTGTCGATCCTGCACACATTCGCAAAAATCCTTTCCCGCCGCCGGTGCATATACTTCAAGTCACAGCCGACGATGCGAAGGTTGATATCGGAAAATCCATCACCCTCGCTCCCCACACACATCGGATCGAGATCCACTACACGGGCCTGAGCTACACTGACCCTCGCAAAGTGACCTTTCGCTACCGGCTCTTGAACTTCGATTCGCAATGGCAGGAGGGATCGACACGGCGCTTTGCGACCTATACAAATCTGCCTCCAGGGAAATACCGCTTTGAAGTTCTGGCTGCCAATGGCGACGGCCTTTGGA
>JAUTWX010000154.1 GCA_030838385.1 Acidobacteriaceae bacterium | reverse complement strand
TTGATCAACATTGCCTTTGGCCCGAAAATCGCGCCTGTCGGCTCGGTCATGGTCAATCCCCGACGCGACTCGTAGTTCAGCAGCGGTGTGCGCTTCAACACGTCGATGACGTAGTCGGCAATGTCGCCACCCTGGTTGTAGCGTTCGTCGATGACGACCGCCTTCTTATCCACCTGGGCAAAGAAGTAGCGATTGAAGTTATCGAAGCCAGCACCCGCCGTATTCGGCATGTAGACATACGCCACCTGGCCGCCGGAGAGTTGGTTGACCTTGCGAATATTACCCTCGATCCACTCCTGCTCGCGCATCGGGCGCTCGTTCGCCACCGGGACCACCAGCACCGTACGCGAGCCCGAGCCATCGGCGTTCGGCCCCACGCTGATGCTGGTCTGCCTGCCGGCAAGCCCCTCGAAGGCCGAATACAGATTGTCCGATGCGTGCAGCGCCGTTCCATTCACCGCCAGCAGATACTCGCCTTCGTGGACGTTTACGCCGGGTTGCGTCAACGGAGAGTAGAGCGTCGGATTCCAGTTCCCTCCACTGACCACATGCGCGAATTTGTAACGGTCATGGTCAACGGAATAATCCGCGCCCAGCAGCCCTGTTTTCGGAGCATCCTGATTCCGATGAGGAGGCCCAATGAACATATGGCCCACCGTAATCTCGCCCAGCATCTCCTCCTGCAGGTATGTAAGGTCGCTGCGCGATCCCAAACCCGCAAGATACGGTTCATACTTCGCGCTGATCTTCTTCAGATCCAGCCCATGGTAGTGCGGATCGTAGAAGAACTCGCGTTCGATGCGCCACGTCTCAGCATACATCTGCCTCCACTCCGCGCGCGGGTCGACCTTCGCCTCCATACCGTCGATATGCAGCGGCTTGCCCGGCGTTCCATCGGCAGCGCCCGTCGTCAGATCGCCCACGGCCGCGATGAACCAGCCATCGCCTTTCTTGTAGAGCACCTTGTTTCCGTCAAAGGAGGTGAGCAAAGTCGCCGCATTGTGCAGCACGTCCTCCGTCTTGCGCGTCTCCAGGGTAAAGCGCCAAATCGATCGCAGCATCGATGGCTCCTCAGCCGAGGAGTTCGCCGCCGCCCCGCCCTCACCCAGCAACAGAACGCCCGCCTTACCCGCTTGCAGCGTCACATAGTTCCGCGCCGGAATGGGCAGCGCCAGAATACGCTGCTCGATCCCATCCAGGTCGATCTTCGCCACTGGCGTTGGCTTGGCTGCATCCTCCTTCTTCTCCGAAGGCTTGGCCGCGTCCTTCTTCTCCTCCGTCTTCGCAGCATCGGAGGGCGCAGGCTTCTTATCCTCATCAGCCTTCGCCTTTTCGTCGTCGCTCTCTGGCGGAATCGGCGATGGATCATTCTTCGACAACACCGCCACATACACGTTCGCAGTGGTCGTGCGATTGAAGCTGCCCAGCCCAAAGCCATCGATGGCTGGACCGATATTCGTGCTCGCGGTGAAGAAGATATACTTCCCACTCGCATCGAAGACCGGGTTGGTGACATTACTCATGCCATCGGTAATCTGCGTGCTCTGGCCACTCTCGATCGAGTACAGAAACGCCGCATTCTCGAGGCTCGGCAGCGACCGCGCATAAAGAATCCACTTGCTGTCCGGCGAGAAGCTGGAACTGAAGCCCGCTGGGCCAAAGCCTTCGCGAAGGTCCGCATCGATCTTGACTGGCCTGCCGCCATCGACGTTCAAGTACCAGAGATTCAGCCGCTTATCGCTGAACAGAATGCGCTTCGAATCCGGCGACCAGCGGACCGCGTAGTAGTAGGTTGGGTCCGGTCCGAGATCGATCACCTTCGGCGCCGACAGCCCATCCTGGTCGCGCAGATAAAGCTGGTACTCTCCCGAGGCATCGCTGAAGTACGCGACCCGCTTACCGTCCGGCGACCATGCCGGTTCCCGTTCCGCCGCGCTCGAACTGTTCGTCAGATTGCGAACGTCGCCCTTCTCCGCCGGCGCCGTGAAGATGTCGCCATGCGCCTCGAACACCGCGCGCACACCGGTGGGCGAGATATTCGCATTCTGAATCTCATCGCCGCCAATTTTTTCGAGATGCGTCGCGAGCGCAGGCAGATCGCCGTCGAGCGTGATGCTGACCGAATGCTCCTCACCGCTTGCAATGTCATACAGATGGATCGATCCAAACTGCTCATACACGATCGTGTTGCTGTGCCCAGCAAGTGTCTTCAGATCGAGCCCGTGGTTCTCAATCAACTGCTTCACCTGCGCCGTCTTCGTGTCGTAGCGGAAGAGCGTCACCGGCCCGTTGCGGTCGGAGAGAAAGTAAATCGCATCGCCAAGCCACACGGGATTGGTGTCGTTCGAGTTCTCGCGCGGCACCTTCGTCACGGCGAGCGTCTTCAGATCGACGACCAACACCGGCTGCGTCTGGCCGCCGCGATAGCGCTTCCAAGAAGCCGCTTGCCACTGCAGAAACGGGCTGTACGCCAGGTGCGTTCCATCGGGCGACATCGAACCGTCGCTCGCCGAAGGCAACGGCAGCCGCTCCGGCAGTCCGCTCCCGTCCGCATGCACGCGATACATCCGGAAGTACATCCGGTAGGCGTCCTGCATGCTCGTCATCAACACATCGCGCCCGTCGGGCGTCCAACCAGCGACGTAGTTTCCCGCCGGCTGGTAGGTGATGCGCCTGGGCATTCCGCCGTCCACGCCGATGGTATAGACGTCCTCACTGCCACCCGCGACCGCCGAGTACGCGATCGTGCGGCCGTCCGGCGAGAAAAATGGGCCTTCATGAACATTCGCGGTCGAAGTGAGCCGCCGCGCCACGCCTCCGTTCTGCGGCACCGTCCAGATATCGTCCGCGTAGCGAAACGCAATCTCGCGGTCGGACAACGTCGGCGACCGCAGAATATGGGTGGATTGGGAGTAGATCGAAGAGGCCGAAAAAGAAACTGCGACATACACAAAAGCGAGCGATGTAATTCTGCGCACGTAAGCTCCAGGTTGAGGTGTCCCATTTTATCCCGTCGCGGATTCTCGATCACATCCCGAATCGCCAAATCATCGCTCGCACTCTCAGTGGGTCGCTCCCTGACCCGGGTTTCGTAGCAGATCGCACCTGCACGGGAATTTTGATGCTTCCGGTATGGCCGCTCCTCATATCCCACATCGTGAGATAGAGGCAGGCAACTCCCTTCCTCAGATCGATCTGTTGCTCTAACAACATCGGTGCATGCGGCGTTAGGCGAAGTCTCTCTTCGTTCAGGCGAAACGTAAACTCCTGCGCGTGGTGTCCAAATAAGGCTGCAGTTTTGATCGAATGCGATCACGGCAACACCGAACAGAACACGCGCCCATCCCGGGCGAGAGGTCAAGCAAATTAGGCGATCGCAGGTGAGAGCTGGAAGGCTCTTGGTCACCATCAATCTCTGGCGGACAGGGTCTTACCCGGATTAGTCCTCATAAGTCTTAGAGCTGTATCTGGAGCGCCCGTGGC
>JAUTWX010000146.1 GCA_030838385.1 Acidobacteriaceae bacterium | reverse complement strand
TCGGCGTTGGCGGCGCCGCTTACTTCTTTGCCCGCCATCGGGTGGCCAGGGAGGAAACCGGCCTGGCCGGAGCCGCCGAAGAGGGGAAGTGCTCGCGCCGCAATGGCCACTTTGACGCTGCCGACGTCGGTTACCAGCTGATGGGGTTTGAGATGGGGGGCTAGTTTTTCCATCCAATCCTGAATGGCAAACACCGGGCCGCTGAGAAGCACGAGGTCGCTGCTCACTGCCGCGGCGATTGCGTCGCCGGCGATGGTGTCTACCGCTCCGCGCTCCAATGCCAGGCTGACCTGCGACGGGTGACGGTCCCATCCGACAATCTCGCCGGGGAATCGGGCGGCACGTAACGCCATCCCGGCGGATGCGCCGATGAGGCCGGTGCCGAGGATGGTTATGCGGTGAATCGTCATCGGAATCTTGCGCCCGGGCCCGGGTGGAAGTGTGCGCCTTAAGCGCCTTATGCGCCATAAGGGTCGACCGGAGCGGCTCAGACCATCAAATTACGGGTATTTCCGCTCTGATGTTCCGGTCCACGGCCGTGGCGATGATGCGCAACTGGTCCATGAGCTGGTCGAATTGTTCCGGAAATAGTGATTGCGCGCCGTCGGAGAGGGCCTTGTCGGGATTGGGATGCACCTCGATCAGCAGGCCGTCACAGCCGGCGGCGACGGCTGCGCGAGCCATGGGGGCAACCTTGTCGCGGCGGCCGACACCGTGTGAGGGATCGGCCAGCATGGGCAGATGAGAGAGCTTCTTGATTACCGGTATGGCCGAAATGTCCATGGTGTTTCGAGTGTAGGTCTCGAAGGTGCGGATGCCTCGCTCGCAGAGCATTACGTCGTAGTTACCGCCGGCCAGGATGTACTCCGCTGAGAGCAGCAGCTCTTCCAGGGTAGCGGCAATGCCGCGCTTCAGCAGCACCGGCTTGCGGACAAGACCAATCTCACGCAGAAGATTGAAGTTCTGCATGTTGCGAGCGCCCACCTGCAGCACATCGACGTAGGGGAGCATGAGGTCGATCTGGGAGATTTCCATCACTTCGCTGATAATCAGCAGGCCGGTCCGGTCGCCCACTTCTCTGAGCAACTTGAGGCCGTCCAATCCCATGCCCTGGAAGGAATAGGGAGAGCTTCGCGGCTTGAAGGCTCCTCCGCGGAGGAAAGAGGCTCCGGCAGACTTTACCTGGTCGGCAATGGTGAAGATCTGCTCGCGTGATTCCACTGAGCAGGGGCCGGCCATGACGACAATTTCATCTCCGCCCACCGCGACTCCGTTGGGAAAACGGACAATGGTTCCCTCCGGCCGGAAGCCTCGCCCAGCCAGCTTGTAGGGAGACGTAATGCGTACCACCTCAGCGACGCCGGACAGCAGTTCGAAGTCTTTGTGATCAAAATGCGAGGGCGTGCCTACGCCCGCCAACACTGTCTGGACAGCCCCTGTGGTGCGATGAACATTGAACCCAACCTGAACGAGGCGTTCGATCACTCCCTGGATGTCTTCCTCGGTCGCTCTTTCCTGCATGGCAACTATCATGGTTACTTTCCTGTCTCTCCTGTTTTGGACGCCAGCTCGTCTTTTTGCAGCGCCCGCATCACGTCGATGATGCGCTCGTAAATATGGGTCAGCTCGATATCGGGAAGCGGACCTTTGTTGGCCGCGCGCACATTCTCAAAGATCACGCGCTCACGGTTCGGCTCGTACACCGGCATCGCAATGGTACGCTTCAACTTGCCAATCTCCTGCGCGGCGTGCGCCCGCGCACTGATCAGGGCCACGATTTGACGATCCAATTCGTCAATTTTTGTTCGCCAGTCGGCAATATCCATGCACTTCCCTTGGTCTTTGTGATTTGAGTCCAGCCCTATCTAATGCTGAACAGCAACCTGCCTGAGCCCCTGGAGAAAGCTTGAGATTGCGGCCGGAGCCTTACCCGGCTCGGACTTCTCAATCAGGGCAACGATGGCACTCCCAATGACGGCTGCATCGGCGAACTCGCCGACAGCGGCTACGTGTTCCGAAGTAGAGATGCCGAAGCCCACAGCAATCGGCAACCGAGTAAAACGGCGTAAACGCTCGACGAGGCTGCGCGCATCGGAGGCCAGATTTTGCTGAGCCCCGGTGATGCCTACACGCGAGATGGCGTAGACGAATCCGTCGGAAACTTCTGCGATCATCTTCAGGCGCTGATCGCTGCTGGTGGGCGCTGCCAGAAAAATCGGTTTCAGGCCGTTGTGGTGTAGATGATTCAGATACTCCGCGGCCTCTTCCACGATCATGTCGGTAATCAATACGCCGTCGACGCCACAGGTGGAAGCCTGGACACAGAAGCGCTCCAGGCCAAAGCGCAGGACCGGATTGTAGTAGGAGAAGATGACCAGGCCGGCGAAGGGCCGCATGGCACGCAGCTCGGCAGCCAGGGTGAGCACATCATGGAGGCGCGTTCCGTTGGCGACGGCACGCTCGCTGGCCCGCTGGATCACCGGACCATCCGCCAGGGGATCGCTGAAGGGCACCCCCAGCTCGAGCACTTCCGCACCGGCATCGATGGCAGCCAAGGCCACGTCGCGGGTCGTCGCCAGGTCTGGATCACCTACGGTGAGATAAATGACCAGGCCGGGTTTTTTGTTGAATTCAATCGGCATTTGCTTTTGCTTTCGAGGCCAGGTGCAGCTCGCGCGCCATGATGCCCATGTCCTTGTCGCCGCGGCCCGATAGATTGACTACCAGTATGTCATCCGGCGCCAGAGTGGGGGCTATGCGAATGCATTCCGCGACCGCGTGCGCACTCTCGAGCGCGGGCACGATGCCTTCCGTCCGGGCCAGCCGCTCAGCAGCGGCGAGGGCTTCTGCATCGGTAGCGGAGACATATTCAGCCCGGCCCAAATCGTGCAGGGCGGCATGTTCCGGACCTATCGAGGCATAATCCAGGCCGGCGGAAACGGAGTGGGTCAACGAAATCTGCCCGGCGTCATCCTGCAAAACGTAGGAGTAGGTACCCTGCAGCACGCCGGGACTGCCACCACGGAAGCGTGCGGCGTGGTCGCCCAGCGCGAAGCCTCGGCCGCCCGCTTCAACGCCAATGAGCCGGACATTAGGCTCGTCGATGAAATCGTAGAATGCGCCAATGGCATTGGAACCGCCGCCTACGCAGGCCAGCACTGCCGTAGGGAGGCTGGCTTCCTTTTCCAGAATCTGCTGCTTGATTTCCTGGCCGATCACGCGATGGAAATCGCGCACCATGGTTGGATAAGGATGCGCACCCAGGACGCTGCCCAGCAGGTAGTGGGTAGTGCGGACGTTGGTGACCCAATCGCGCATGGCTTCATTGATCGCATCTTTTAGGGTGCGGGAGCCGGAACTGACGCCGCGGACCTCCGCTCCGAGCATGCGCATGCGGTAGACGTTGAGCTCCTGACGC
>JAUTWX010000141.1 GCA_030838385.1 Acidobacteriaceae bacterium | reverse complement strand
ACCCTGTGTGCTCGTCAATGTCATAGGGCGCAGGGTCATGAAATTTCGGCATACCGGGGATCTTCTCGCCGTGTGGACCAATCTGCGGTGGCTGCGCAGCAGGGGACTCGAGTGCCGGCGGCACAGACTGAGCGATGAGCGCGCCCGTCGGCGCGGCAAACAGCACCCCCAGCGCGGCCACCCGCATGAATGGTGAATCAAAAAAACGCTCGCGCAACAGATTGAACCAGGACATGGAGTTTCGGACCTCCGACTGAGACGACTCAAAAACAATAGAAGTCTAGCCGAATGGAGCCCGATCTCGAAATCTATCACTGGCTAACCTGGCGGCCGCCAGTAAATCCTCTTGCCCACCCCCTCCCGCCTCCGCTATCCTTTGGCGGCTTCCCTTTGCCCACATTTTAAGGAGCCGCCATGAAACGGCGTTCGTTCCTCAAGGCTGTTGCCGTTGCGGCGCCTGCTGCCGGTCTCCGGGATTTTCTCGCCGATCAGGCCCATGCCCAAGCTCCCGCATTGTCCTCCCCAGGCGAGTTGCACGTAGTGGGGGCCGGGGAGGACCGCTCCGCTCATCCCCACTCCTTGGGGTTTAGCTCGATTCTCTTCAAGGTCCCCACCAGCGAGACCGCCGGCGGCCTGTTCGTCATGGAACACACGCACCTCCTCCCAGGTGGGCCGCCCCTACACCTGCACCTGAATCAGGAGGAATGGTTCTACGTGATGGATGGCGAAGTGGCCTTCCAGGTAGGCGAGCAAAGGATCCATTTGCATGCGGGAGACTCTGTGCTGGCTCCCCGTCGCGTGCCCCACACGTTTTCCTCGGTGGGTACAACGCCCGCCCGCATGATCATCGCCTTCTGTCCGGCGGGCAAGATGGAGCAATACTTCCGCGATGCGGAAACCGCCAGGCAGCACGCTGGGGATGCGGACTTCATGGCGCGGTACGAGATGGAGAGGGTCGGCCCTTCTCCGTTTTGGAAGGCCTAGGCTGAGCTGGCGCCCACAGCCCATCTTGATGCCATGGTCCCCGACAATCGCAAACACCGACAACAGGTTCGTCGTCCCCAGGAGCTGCCGAACCTGTTTTCCAAGATTGATCAATTCCAGACTGCATCCCGCTGAGCGGCACGAAACGTAGAGGCGAACCAGCGTGCCCAGCCCCATGCTGTCGACGCGGGCAAGATTGGTCAAGTCCAAAACGATTCTCTTGGTTTCTGGAATCAGCTCGCTGACCTTGCGGTACAACACGTCGTTCACACCCGCGACCAACTTGCCATTGCACTTCACAACGATCGCGGAGCTCGTTCGAACAACGTCAAGCGTAAGAAGACTCGTGGCTGCTGCTTTATCCGGCATCAGATGTTGCCTTATCGTTAATGAGAGGATTTTAAGGTGGCGACCGATTTTCGCATATCGCGGCGGGGATTGAAACGGCGAATCCCTCAGCAGGCAATTCATCTCATCCCTGCCAACACTCCCCAGCGGCGCCGATCGAGAAAGCGCCGCACCGCGGGATCGCGTTCCAGGCCAATGGCAATTTCATAGGCCTGCCCCGCCTCCTCCTGCGCACCCGCCTTCGAGAGAAGCTCCGCCCTCGCCGCCCAGTAAGGCTGGTATTCGGCAAGTCGGCCATCGCCGCTATGATCGGGCATTGCCTCGAGCCCAGCGTGGGCATCGTATAGTTCCGCCAGGGCCAACGCACGATTGATGGCCACCACCGGCGATCCAGTGATGGCGAAAAGCGCGTCGTAGATTTGCAGCACTGCTTCCCAGTTGGCATGCCCGGTGCGGCAGCGATACACGTGCGCCGACTGCACCGCAGCTTCGAGTTGATAGCGGCCCGTGATCCCGAAAGCGCTGGCGCGCACCAGCAGAGCTTCAGCCTCATTGATCATTTGCGCATCCCAGCGAAGCGGATCCTGCTTCGCCAGCGGAACATACTCTCCATCTTCGCTACGCCGTCCGCCCCGGCGGGCTTCCGCATGCAGCATCAGCGCCAGCAGGCCGATCGCCTCCGGCTCGCGCGGCAGCATCTCGGTTAACAGCCGCGCCAGAAAGAATGCTTCGCCGGTCAGATCGCGTCGCGAGCTATCGGTACCAGCCGCATCGCTCCATCCTTCGGAGAACGCCGTGTAGATCGCTGCCAGCACCGCATCGAGCCGCCCGGGGAGTTCGTCTCGCTCAGGAATACAAAACGGAATAGCCGCCTCTCGAATCTTGCTCTTGGCGCGTACCAGCCGCTTGCCCATGGCCGTGGGAGACATCAGAAATGCCGATGCAATGGTCGCCGCATCAAGTCCCAAAATAGTCTGCAAAATCAACGGTGCACGGATACCGGCCTCGATCGCAGGATGCGCACAGGCAAACATGAGCGCCAGCCGTCGATCCGGGATCTCCTCATCCGCAGCCGCAGCCGCTCCGGCCACACGCTCCAGGTCTTCGTCCACCAATTCGCTGCCGTGCTGTCGCCGCACCATGTCAATCAGTTTGCGCCGGGCGACAGTTAGCAGCCACGCCTCAGGGTTTGCCGGGCAGCCATTTTGCGGCCAGCTTTGCAGCGCGGAAGCGAAAGCTTCGGAGAGCGCGTCTTCGGCAGCCGCCAGGTCGCGGCTGCGCGCGGCGACAAAAGCGACCAGTTTGCCGTAACTGCGGCGCGCAACCGCTTCTG
>JAUTWX010000031.1 GCA_030838385.1 Acidobacteriaceae bacterium | reverse complement strand
TACAGCGCTGCGCCAATGTGGGCTGCGTGCGCAGCGGCCGGTTCTTTTGCAGACGATCCTCAATCCCGTTGCTGGTGGAGCGCCAGGTGGCGGAGAGATGCTCGATCACCTGCAGCGCGCTCCACCGTGCTGGGTCGCCGGCGGGATGGCGGCCAACTTGCTCGGCGGAGCAGCCGGCCAGCGGCGCGGCCAGCAGCTCCCGGGTCTGGTCCAGCAGTGGATGCACGGCTGCCATTGTGTGCGGCCGCAGACGCGACGGTCAAGCAAGCCGATTGTGCCGCAGCACCGCTCTTCGCGTATGCTGGCGTTTGTTTTTTGCGGAGGGTACGGATGCGGCGACTGTGGATCTTGCTCTATCTGGTGATGATGGCGTCCGCCTCTGCGGCGGCGCAGACGCAGGCGGCACCCCTGAAGACCAATGGCGATGTGTGGTGGAAGCACGCGGTTATCTATGAGGTATACCCGCGCAGCTTTCAGGACACCAACGGCGATGGCCTGGGCGACATCAAGGGCATCACGCAGCGGCTCAGCTACCTGAAGGCCCTGGGTATCGATGCGATCTGGATCACCCCGATGTATCCCTCCCCTCAGGTGGACTTTGGCTACGACATTGCCGACTACGAGACCATCGATCCGCAGTACGGCTCGATGGGCGACTTCGACAACTTGATGAAGGCTGCAAAGCAGCAGGGCATCCGCGTCATCATGGATATGGTGATGAACCACACCTCGGACCAGAACCCGTGGTTTTTGGAGTCGCGGTCGTCGAAGACCAATCCCAAGCGCGACTGGTACATCTGGCGCGACGGCAAAAACGGTGGCCCACCGAACAACTGGCAATCGTGGTTCGGTCACTCGGCGTGGACCCTCGATCCGAAGACCGGTCAGTACTACTACCACTATTTCTACGTGCAACAGCCGGACCTGAACTGGCGCAACCCCGAGGTGCGCAAGGCGATGTACGACATCATGCGCTTCTGGCTGGATAAGGGCGTCGCCGGTTTCCGCATCGACGCGATCTCGCGCCTCTTCGAAGATCCCAACCTGCACGACGACCCGATTCTGCCGGGCACGAATGCTTTCGGCGATCCAAATATTAAGCACAAGTACACCGACGATCTGCCCGAAGTGCACGATGTGCTCAAGGAGATGCGCAAGCTGGTGGACAGCTACCCCGGCAATCCGGTGCTGATCTCGGAGGCGGACGAGCCGAACATCGTCGAGCTATCGAAGATGTATGGCACGCACAACGACGAAGTGCAGTTGCCTATGGACTTCCAGATCGCGGACGCGAATGAGCTTTCCGCGACTAAGTTTCGCAAGCTTTTCGATGATGTGGAGAACAATCCTGCACACGGATGGCCGGAGTACTTCTTCAGCAATCATGACCAGGCGCGGATGTGGGACCGCTACGGCGACGGCAAGCATAACGACGAGATCGCGAAGCTGATGGCCGCGCTGGAGCTGATGCCCCGCGGGACGCCGCAGATGTACTACGGCGAGGAGATCGGCATGCGCACGACGGTGCCGACGCGGGTAGAAGATGTACGCGACCCGGTCGGTGTGACCGGCTGGCCGAAGGATAAGGGCCGCGACGGCGAGCGCACACCGATGCAGTGGACACCGGAGCGGCCGAATGCAGGTTTCACATGGCCGACGGCGAAGCCGTGGCTGCCGATTCCGCCAACCTCGGTGACGTACAACGCCACGGTTGAGGCGAGGAAGCCGGACTCAATTCTGAACTTCTACAAGCAACTGCTGGTGCTGCGGCGCACCGAGCCGGCCTTGGTGAGCGGTGGCTATGTCACCATCAATCCGGATGACCCGAATGTCTTCGCGTTCCTGCGCCACTACCTGGGGAACGGGCGCTCCGTGCTGGTGGCGTTGAACATGAGCGACAAGCCGCAGACCGTGACCTACGATCTGACCACACAGGGGGTCCAGGGCGGCGTCGGGCTCATGCTGCTGAACAGCTACGGTTACGAAAGCAAGCAGATCCGGCTGGACCACATGACCATCCCGGCCTTCGGCACCGCAGTCATCGGCGTCCGCTGAGCGCGTGTCGGCCGCTGGCCGCACGGCTTGAGGTTTTCAAACCAACGCGGCACTCTCGAACGCAATCTGCGCCGCTTCCGCCGCTGGCAGAGTCCACACCGCCAACCCGGCATTCGGTGTGCTCAATCGTCCCGGTTGGAAGACGCTGCGCTTGTTCACCTCTTCATCCAGCTCCGCTCCAGCCCAGCGCAGCGCACGGCATACTCGCGCCCGCACCATCGGCTCGTCCTCACCAATGCCGCCGCCGAAGATGACCGCTTCCGCGCCGCCCAGAGCAGCCAGATACGCGCCTACCTGTTTCGCCACCGAGTAACAGAACATCTCCATGGCTAAGGCGGCTCGCGGCGTACCAAGCTGCTTCATCAGCACGCGCGTGTCGAGCGAAATGCCCGAAACGCCAAGCAGCCCGGACTTCTTGTTCAGTACTTCGAGTGCGCCCGCAACATCCATGCCTGCCTGCTCCACCAGCACCTGCACAATTGCCGGATCCACGCTGCCGCTGCGGGTCCCCATCATCAGCCCTTCCAGCGGCGTAAGCCCCATCGAGTTATCGGCGGCAACTCCATCGCGAATCGCCGTTGCTGAGCAGCCGCTCTCCAGATGCAGCGACACGAGCCGTATCTCTTCCAGCGGCCGCTTCGTTTCAAGCGCATAGCGCTCCAGCAGCGAGCGATGCGAGAAGCCGTGGAACCCATAGCGGCGAATGCCGTGTTTATCCGCCAGCTCCGGCGGCAGCGGATAGCGCCACGCCACCTCCGGCATCCTGCGATAGAACGATGTATCGAAACCGGCCGCGATTTTCATCTTTGGCGCATGCTTGCGCAGCGCACGAATCACCTCCAGCGAGCGCGCATTGTGCAGCGGAGCAAATCGCTGCAGCGCTTCAATCTCATGTTCGACGGAGGCATCCACAATCGCCGGCTTGTCGAAGCGGTCACCGCCGTGCACTACCCGCACGGCGGCGAGGGCCACATCCTCATAGCCTGCGCCGTGCTCGCCCGCATTCTCGCGCAGCCAATCCAGCAGCACGCCCGTCGCGTCGGTGAAGCTCTTCGCCTCCACCTCGTGCGACTCCGCCGTCTCCCGCCCCTGCATGCGCGAGAAGCTTGCCGGCTTGTCCTTGCCGATGTTCTCGACCATGGCGCTCGTGCGTATCACGCTCTCGCAGCCAAAGCGCTGATCCGCGCGCACCTCCACCACATCGGCCTTCAGCGAGTTGCTGCCCGGATTGAGTATCAGGAGGGTCGCCACGTCATGGCCTCTATCGAAGTGGGATCATAGCAAAACCGCGACCACGGCCTCGCGAGGAGGGAATCAGCACTGCTATTCTGATGCTGTTTCTCAGTAAGTGCCTCCGGGGTTTGAGGTTGCCGTGCCTTTTTAGCCCCTGGAACGTCTTACCTGTTTGGGAGCTCTTCGCCCCGAATCAAGAGGTACCCTCGGTTCATGTCTCGTCTGCTCAGACTCGGCCTGCTCGGTCTTCTGCTCTTCCCCCTGCCGCGCCTGCACGCCCAGGCCAGCTATACGCAGTTGCAGCCCACCGATTCAGGCTTCGGCCCGCTCGACAAGTCCACGCCCTCCATGCCACCGGACCAGATCATCCAGAAGTTCGCAGCGAAAGAATCAGAGTTCCGCCAGGCGATGGACCAGTACACCTACACCCGCAGCGTGAAGATCGAAACCATCAACGATGACAGCCAGCCGGACGGCGTCTACCAGCAGGTCACCGACCTCTCCTACGACGGCAAGGGCGCCAAGCTCGAACATGTCACCTTTGCGCCGGCCAATTCCCTCGAACGCATCATGATGACGCCCGCGGATATGTCGGATATTGAGCACCGCCTGCCCTTCGTGCTCACTACCGAGGACCTGCCGCTTTACAACATCACCTACGTCGGCCGCCAGAAGATCGATGACCTCGACACCTACGTCTTCGATGTCGCGCCGAAAAAGATCGAGAAAGGCCAGCGGTATATTCAGGGCCGCATCTGGGTCGACCAGCACGATCTGCAGATCGTCGTCGTGAATGCGAAAAACGTTCCCGACGATCTGCGGCCTGGCCATGAAGACCTCTCCCTGCCGTTCACCACCTATCGCGAGCAGGTGGACGGGCAGTTCTGGTTCCCGGTCTACAGCAAAGCGGATGGCGTCCTGCATTTCTCCGGCGGCAAGGGCTACATGTCGCAAGATGTGCACGTGCGCTCCATCGTGAAGTACAGCAACTACAAGCGCTTCGGCTCCTCCATCAAGATCACCTTCCAGGGCCAGGACATCACCACCAATAACCAGCAACCGGCGCAAGGAAAGACTCCTGCCGGCCAGCCCCAAAACCAACCCCAACCCCAGAATCCGCCTGCCCCTCACCAGTAAGCACCCACATCGCTGGAGCAATCAGCCAGCGCCGTGATATCACGGATGGGCATGAGTCCGAACACATCGCAGGATCCCGCAGAGGCAGCAAAGCGTCGCGCAGCGCATTGGGCAGCAGCCCAGGTGGAAGACGGCATGGCCGTCGGCCTCGGCTCCGGCTCCACCTCAGCTCTGGTTATCGACGAGATCGGACGCCGCGTCCGCGACGGTCTTCGCATCGTCGGCATCGCGACATCCCTCCAGTCGCATCGCCAGGCCGAGTCGCTCGGCATCCCGCTCACCGACTTCGCCCGCCAGCCGCAGCTCGACCTCACTATCGACGGCGCCGATGAGGTGCAGCGCGGCACTCTCTCACTGATCAAGGGACATGGCGGCGCACTGCTGCGCGAAAAAATCGTCGCCATGGCCAGCCGCCGCATGCTGGTTGCGGTCGATCCCCGCAAGGTCGTTGACCAGCTCGGCTCCATCTTCACAGTGCCGGTCGAGATCGTGCCCTTCGGCTGGGAGACCACCGAGCGACGCCTGCGCGACTTGGGCTTCGCCTCCGAGCTTCGCAGGAACGACGATGGCAAACCGTACGTCACCGACGGCCAGCACTACATCCTCCACTGCAAGCTCATCGAATCCGGCCTCACCCCAGAGCAGGCCGCGGACGCCCTCAAGCGCACCACCGGCGTCGTCGAGCACGGCCTCTTCCTCGGCATCGCCAGCAAAATCGTCATCGGCAGCGCAGAGAAAGTCGACTTCCTCGAACGCACGCAAAGTTAGGATTTTACGGTTGGTCGGGTGCCAGATCGCTCGCGCGCAGCCATCCGCGTACCGCCCGCCGCGCGTTCAGGTCTTCGCCCTCCAGCCACGAACCGATCCGCCGGTAGATCACCACGACATCGCCTTTGCTCAACCGCGTCTTCGCCGAGCTGCCATTCACCGGAGCCTGCCGCACCTCCGCCGTTGCCGCGCTCACCAGCCGCACCGAGTTCCACTTGCCATCCATCACGGATGGCTCTTCATAAGCAGCCGAGGCGAACTCGTCTCCAGTCGCCGCGCAGCCGGGCGGATCGCCATCCAGCCGCAGCTTCGCCGTGTCCTTCGCGAACGTAAGCGTACCGCCCGTGGTGGCAGAATCCGGCGGCGACCACACCGTCACCTTCGTCGCGCCGTCCGCTCCACTGCCTAAAACCCCGCGCAATACAAACAGACAACTGAACTGCGGCGCATCATCCGTGCCATTGCCCACCCGAGCGTCCGAAAACACGCCCGTCACTGTCGCGCCATCCACTCCGAGCGTCAGATTGCTGTAAAGACCGGACTTCGCCTGCGCGGATGCCGCGCTCCCACCCACCGCGGTCACTATCGTGAAAAGAATGACTGCTACAGTCGCGGTCCTCATGCTCGAAAGCCTAGAGTATTTTCGCTTCCAGTGCATACCAAAGAGTCAAACTCGTCGTGGCTTTTCCGCTAAGAAAGCCACACTTCGCGATTCTCGGCTGTCCTGACTGGAAGCGAAAATGCTCTATCTCATCACGCCTCTCTTGCCAGCTACAATTAAGAGAACGTCCACCATGCCCAGTCCTGTCATCCCCATGCAACACGCTATCGACGATCTCCGCATCCGGTCGGCCAATGTTGTCGACCCGCCGCTCACCCTCGAAGCCGAGCGCCCCGTCACCGATGCCGCCGCCGATCTCGTCTATCGGACGCGTCAGCAGATCCTCAAAATCCTTTCGCTCGCCGATAGCTGCCTGCTCGTTGTGGTCGGCCCCTGTTCCATCCACGACACAGACGCTGCACTCGAGTACGCGCGACTGCTCAAGCCGCTCGCCGCCGAGCTAGCACAGGACCTCCTCGTCGTCATGCGCGTCTATTTCGAAAAGCCGCGTACCACTGTCGGCTGGAAGGGCCTCATCAACGATCCGCATCTCGACGAGTCCCATCGCATCAACGAGGGCCTGCGCATGGCGCGCAATTTGCTCCTCGATCTCGCCGAGATGGGCGTCCCCGCAGGTAGTGAGTTCCTCGATCTCATCACGCCGCAATATCTTGCCGCGCTCGTCAGTTGGGGTGCCATCGGCGCGCGCACCACGGAAAGCCAGCTCCATCGCCAGCTCGTCAGCGGCCTCTCCTGCCCGGTCGGTTTCAAGAACGGCACCTCCGGCGACGCCGGCATCGCCATCGAAGCCATCCTCTCCGCGCGCCAGCCGCATACCTTCCTCGGCCATACCAAGGACGGCCAGACCGCCATCTTCGGCACCGCCGGCAATCCCGACTGCCACCTCATCCTGCGCGGCGGCCGCGGCGTCACCAACTACAGCGCCGCTGACGTGGAGCGCATCGCCGGGCTTGAGACCAAGGCCGGCCTGCAGCCTGCCATGATGATCGACTGCAGCCATGCCAACAGCCGCAAGGACCACACCCGCCAGCCCCTCGTCTGCCGCGATGTCGCCACGCAGGTTGCAGGCGGCGATCGCCGCGTCATCGGCGTCATGCTCGAGAGCAATCTCGTCGCCGGAGCGCAGAAGCACGTACCGGGTCACCCCCTGGTGCGCGGCCAAAGCATGACCGACGCCTGCATCGGCTGGGACGAAACCGTGCCCCTTCTACGCGAGCTCGCAGCAGCAGCGCGCACGCGCGGCTAAGTTGACATAGAGTCACAGTGTAAGTGGCTATATATTGTGGATGTCATCCTGAGCGAAGCGAAGGACCTGCAGTTTGTCCGCCGCGCCACCACAACGGGTGCCCTACGCAACGCGTAGGGTGGGGTGTTCCCATTCCGAAGAAACATCACGCTTCGGTGGAAGCATGCTCCAGTGCAAGCAGCTTCTCCTTGCGTTCCTTGCCCCATCGGTAGCCGGTGAGCTGTCCGTTCTTGCCCACCACCCGGTGGCACGGCACCACCAGCGCCAGCGGATTCCGCGCACATGCCCGCGCCACCGCCCGCACCGCGCGCGGCTGTCCCAACTCCTCCGCCACCGCCGAGTAACTCCGTGTCTCGCCCCGCGGAATCGACTGCAGCAGCCGCCACACCCGCTGCTCAAACGCAGTCGCGCGCAGATCCAGCGGCAGATCCAGCGCCACCGGATGCTCCGTTATGCGTGAGATCACCGCGCGCGCCGTCGCTCCCAGCCGCTCATCGTCCATGGTTGCTGTCGCAATCTCCGCAGCAGGGAAGCGCTCGCGCAGCTCACGCTCCATCGCTTCGGCATCATCGCCCAGCGTCACCGCGCATAACCCGCGCGCGGTGGCCGCCACCAGCACCTTGCCCAGCGGGCCGTCGGTCACCAGGAAGCGAATCTGTTCGCCGAGACCGCCTTTGCGGAATCGCTCCGGCCGCATCCCCAGGCGTGCATCCGCGTCCTCATACATGCGGCTCGATGAACTGAAGCCCGCCTCGTAGATCGCGTCGGTCACGCTGCTGCCACCCGCCAACCGGTCGCGCAACAGCGCCGAGCGCCGGTCGATCTGGTAGTGCCGCGGGCTCACCCCCAGCACGCGCTCGAACATCCGCTGCACCGTGAATGGACTCATGGCCGTCAGCCGGCCAAGCTCCTGCAAGGTCACCACACGATCGACATGCCGTTCGAGATAGTCGCACAGCCGCCGCACCATCTCCGCCTCAGCATGCTCACCCGCCGGATGGCACCGCCGGCACGCTCGATAGCCCGCCGCCATTGCTGCATCTGCGTTCGCAAAGAAGCGCACATTCTGCCGCGCAGGCCGCCGGCTCGGGCAGGTTGGACGGCAGAATATCCCCGTCGTCTCTACCGCGTACACGAACTGCCGATCCGCCGACGCATCGCGCGTCTGCACCTGCCGCCACGCCACCTCAGTATCGAACAGGGCATCGAATGCGGCCTTCATCTCCACTACCTTCACTGTCGTTGGAACCACCTGTATCGTCGCCATGTCAGCATACTGCGCCCGACCGTGCGGCTGCCGCGCTCCGGTTCTTGCCGTAGAAGTTGTGAAATTCACTTCAGCGTTTCGCAGGGATCTCCAGCAGCGTCGGCGGCGTCACATGATGCACCTCGGCAAAGTTGCCCTGGTCGATTCCGACGCTCAGCCGCCCGCGCGAATCGATATACAGTAGCCCCTCGTTCAGAGGAACATCGCTGAATGTCTTCACAAATGGCAGCACGTAAGCGATCCCGGCAATCGTCACCGGCACGCGATCGCCCAGAGTGTAGCCGAGCTTCGCAAACGTCGCCGCCGGCACATTCGTCACCAGATTGCCGAAGGGCCCATCCGTCCCGATCACCTGCCCGTGCAGCCCCTCGGCATCGATCGCCGCCGTATTGTCCTTGAGCCGGACGAGCTTTGCCACATCGAGGGCCGGCCCCGCATCGGTCCAGTCGTCGCCGCGCGCCAGGTGCGCACCAGCGGGCGAAAAGATGTCGCGGCCATGAAACGTCGACGACAGCTTCGCGCCGATCATCCATGCGGGATTGGTGATCTCCCGCGCCCCCACCAGCCCGTCGCGCTCGGCAAGCTGCGTGATCATCCCGTTGTCCGGCAGCACAAAATACTGCCCCACCTTCGACTTCGCAATGATCGCCTTGCGCGCGCTGCCTACTCCCGGATCGATTACTGCGACAAACACCGCATCATGCGGAAAGTAAGGCGCCGAACCCGCCAGAAAACGACCTGCCTGTGCAATATCGAACGGCGTCACCTGATGCGTGATGTCCACAATCGTCACGTGCGGCGCAACGCCCAGCATCACCGCCTTGCAGATTCCGACCGCATCGTCCTTCACATCGAAGTCCGTCATGAAGCCGATCATTCGCGGCCCAGGCGCGTTCTGCGCGAACAACGCGCTCGTCGAAACGAGCAGCAGGGCAATGGCAAACAGCATGCGGGGAAGGCGCATAGCGGAGCGAAGCGACAAGGACGTTCTCCTGCAAATGGCGAAAGTGGCAGCTTCAAGTCAGAATAAATACGCTGTCAAGCCGCTCCGTTAGGGCAGCAGCCCAAACTCCGCCACGCCTGTCGGCGTGCCCACAAATACTTTTCCGTTCACAATCACCGGCGTGATGAACTTGTTGCCCGTAAAGCTGTCGCGTCCACCTGCCGCCTGGTTGCTGTTGTAGAGTTCGTTGCTCAGGCTCGTCGCATCGTAGGCGTGCAACACGCCGGCGCCGCCGGAAGGACTCTCCAACGCCCAGACAATCGCATTCTGCGTCCCATTCGCCGAGACGCTGGGCGTGCTCCCAGGATACGGAAACACCACCGCCGACTGGCTCGACGGCGTCGTCGCCAGCTTTGCCTGGGTGATGGGGAAGGCCTTCAGCGCATCGTTCCAGCCTCCGTAATAGACTGTGCCGTTGAAGTAGGCAGGGGACGACCACGCGCCCGCCGCCAAGGCGTTCGGCAGCTCCTGGTATAGGTTGCTGTTGTCCTTCGAGTTGAACTTGCCCAGATTGTCGCGGTCGGCCACATAAATATTTTTGTCCTTGCCCGCCCCTACCAGCAGATGCCGCACCGTGCCGCTCGCATCCGTCAGATCCGGCAGCAGCATCGCGCCGCCTGACCCCAGATCGATATCCGCGTTCGATTCAGATACCGTGTTGTATGGCTCGAAGAAATCCGCCACCACGAGTTTGCCACCAGCTGTGCTCAGCTTCATGATCGCGTCCCCATAATCCTGTTGAGCCGGAAAGCCATTAGCGTCGAAGCTCGTATCCAGCGTGCCGTTCGCATCGAGGAAATAAATATTGCCGCTCGCATCGGCGGCCGGCCCGTTGCCGGACATCCAGATCGATCCATCGCTGCCATTCGGCGTCAGGTTCAGGATCGCCGTCTGCTGTAGCGTGCTTTCGCTGTAAGCCATCACCCATCCCGTGTAGAGCCCAATATCGCAATGCGAAGTCCACGCCAGGTAAATTGTCCCATTCAGCAGCAGCAGCCCGGCGCGCTCCGCATATTGTCCGGGAGTGAAGGGAACCATCCCGCCAACCGAACCCGCGCCGGTTCCCGGATACGTGCCGGTGATCTCCACCGGACTGCCCGCCAGCTCCGCTCCTGTCGTCAGGCTGAGCGCGTGCAGCCGCTGGTGATAATTACTGGAAGCATCCTTGCTCATCGCAATGGCATAGATCGCACCCTTCGCGCGATCTATCACCGGCGTCGACGTGATGCCGATCTCCGGCGAGATCTGATTACAGCTATGATCGTCGCTTGGAATCTCCCCGCTTCCCAGCAGCGATATCTTCCACAACTGCGCGCCCGTATCTGCATTGAATGCGTACAAGCTGCCGTGCTCGGTCGCCATATAGAGCACATTCGTCGCAGCGCCGTTTACGTTTAGACCAGCCAGGTAGAGCGGCTGCGCGTCTACCTTCCCATCGCTCTTGAAGAACCCGATCCTGCCGAAGGTCGCGCTGGTCACGTTCGCCGGTGTCAGCGCTGTCTCCTGGGCATTCAACCCGTCGCGCGAATTGTCGAAGTGATAGGTGGTCACATCCGGAATCGCCGGAGTCTGAACGGTCAGCGCCAGCGTTGCTGTGTGCGACAGCGCCCCCGCAGTCCCGCTAAAGGTCACAGTAGAAGCGCCCGTCGCGGCGGTTGTGCCCGCGGTCAGCGTCACGTTCTGCGCGCTTCCCGGAGTCAGCGTCAGCGATGCCGGGCTGGCCGTCACGCTGGCAGGCAGCCCGCTGATATCCACCGTCACCGGAGAAGTGAAGCCATTCGTCGCCGTCGCCTGGAGGGAGAGCGCCGTCCCCGTCGTGCCTTGAACCAGTGTCTGCGACGACGGCGTGACAGAAAGCGAAAAATCGGCCGGCGACGCAGGTGTCGTCGTTGGTGGAGTGCTGCTGCCGCCGCAGCCAGCCAGACAAATCGCAAGCGGCCCAATCAGGAACAGGGATAGACGCATACCGGGCTCCTATTTTCGGTGCTCCGCGGACATATGAGTTCGGATGCAGAACCGCTCAGTGACGGCAAAGCCCGCTCAGGTGCGAGCGGGCTTGCGTTGTGCCGTGGTACGTCTATGCATTCGCCGCCACGGCGGTTTTCGCCGCCGCGCGCAGGGCGTCCGCCTTGTCGGTCGCCTCCCAGCGGAAGTCCTTGTCCTTGCGGCCGAAGTGGCCGTAAGCAGCGGTCTTCTTGTAGATGGGGCGCCGCAGGTCCAGCGATTCGATGATGCCCTTCGGCGTCAGCGAGAAGTTCTCGCGGATGAGCTTCTGCAGCTCAACCTCGCTGATCGTGCCCGTGCCGAAGGTATCCACCAGCACGCTCACCGGCTCGGCTACACCGATCGCGTAAGCCAGCTGCACTTCGCAGCGCTCCGCCAGCCCGGCAGCCACGATGTTCTTCGCGATGTAGCGCGCCATGTATGCGGCCGAGCGGTCCACCTTTGTCGGGTCCTTGCCGCTGAAGGCGCCGCCGCCGTGCCGGCCCATGCCGCCGTAGGTGTCTACGATGATCTTGCGGCCGGTCAGTCCGGTGTCGCCCATCGGGCCGCCGATCACGAAGCGTCCTGTCGGGTTGATGTGGTACTTCGTATCCTGGTCCAGCAGCTTCGCCGGAATCACGAACTGGATCACGTTCTTCAGAATGTCGCGGCGCAACTCGTCGTTGCCGACGGTCTCGGCATGCTGGGTTGAAATCACGACCGCGTCCACGCGTACCGGCTTGCCGTTCGCGTCGTATTCCACCGTCACCTGGCTCTTGCCGTCGGGCCTCAAATACGACATCTGGCCATTCTTGCGAACTTCGGTCAGCCGATACGTCAGCTTGTGCGCCAACGAGATCGGCGTCGGCATCAGCTCTTCGGTCTCGTTGGTGGCGTAGCCGAACATCATGCCCTGGTCGCCCGCGCCGCCCGTGTCCACACCCATCGCGATATCGCCCGACTGCTTGTTGATGGTCGAGATTACCGAGCAGGTATTCGAGTCGAAGCCGTACAGCGCATTGTCATAACCGATCGCGGCGACCGTGCCGCGCACCAGCGATTGAAAATCGACATAGGCCTGGGTGGTGATCTCACCGGCAATCACCACCAGGCCGGTGCAGGTCAGCGTCTCGCAGGCGACGCGGCTGAAGGGGTCCTGCTCCAGGCAGGCATCGAGAATTGCATCGGAGATCTGATCGGCAATTTTGTCGGGATGACCTTCCGTCACCGACTCCGAAGTAAACAGAAACTTATCGCGTGGTTGTGACAAACGAGCTTCCTCCTATACCTTCTCTGCCAGCAGACCGGAACGTGGT
>JAUTWX010000021.1 GCA_030838385.1 Acidobacteriaceae bacterium | reverse complement strand
TCCAATGAAGAGGACAGCCTTGAGGATGATCGGCTGCGCCTGATTTTTACGTGCTGTCATCCATCTCTAGCGCCGGAAGCGCACGTTGCGCTCACCTTGCGTGAGGTGTGCGGGCTGACAACCGAGGAGATAGCAAAGGCCTTCCTCATCACTCCGCGTACGCTGGCGCAGCGCATTGTGCGCGCAAAGGCAAAGATTCGAGAGACACCGATTCCGTACGAGGTGCCGACGCCGCAGGAATTGCCGGAGCGACTGGGCGCGGTCCTTCAGGTCATCTATCTCGTCTTTAACGAGGGTTATTCGGCTGCGGCGGGAGCGGAGGTAACGCGGGCCGAGCTAACCGGCGAGGCGATTCGACTCGGCCGGTTGCTGACCGAACTCCGGCCAGAACCGGAAATCATGGGGCTGCTTGCCCTGATGTTGCTCCAGGAATCCCGTCGCGCCGCGAGAACATCGCCAACCGGAGAGCTGATTTGCTGGAGAACCAGGATCGTTCGCTCTGGAACCGGGAGCAGATCGCGGAGGGAGTGGGATTGGTGGAGAAAGCCCTGAAGTCCCGCCGCTTCGGCTCTTACACACTGCAGGCTGCGATTGCGGCCGTTCATGCGGAGGCGGAATCGGTCGCTGTGACCGACTGGCGGCAGATTGTTGCGCTTTACGACCAATTGATGCGAATTCAGCCTTCGCCGGTTGTACAGCTAAATCGTGCCGTGGCCATTGCCATGCACGATGGCCCAGAGGCCGGTCTGGCGCATATCGACGCGGTCTTGGAACATGGCGAATTGGCAAATTACTACCTGGCGCATTCAGCCCGTGCAGATATGTACCGCAGGCTCGGCAGGACAGCTGAGGCTCGGTCCTCTTATGTAAAAGCTCTGGCGCTGACCCAACAGGAACCGGAGCGGCAGTTTCTGCAGGAGCGGATTCGGCAGTTGAAATAAAAATTCGGATAGCTGTCGATTTTCCGTCTCCCCAACGACTATAGGACGAAAGAAGGGTGAGCTACGGTTCCTGAGTGAACAGGAAACGAGTCATCGGAAACAAGCCACAGGAACCAAGGAGAAAAGTCATGCCACAGTATCTGGTTTGCAACTACCTTCCCGACGACTTCGACCCGTCCGTCGTAACCGAAGCGATGATCGAGGAGATCCACGCTCTCAACCGAGAAATGATTGCTGCCGGCGTGAGGAAATTCGCCTGCGGCATTTCCCCGGCCCGCAACGCGAAGACGCTGCGGGCCCAGCCCGACGGCAAGGTGCTCGTCACCGACGGGCCGTACACCGAGACCAAGGAGCACATGGGCGGTTTCTGGATTCTGGAAGCCGCCGATCTGGACGAGGCGCTGGCATGGGCGAAGAAGGGTGCCATCGCCTGCGATGTGGCCGGCGAGGTGCGCGAGCTCCTTTTCATGCCGGACCCGAAAGGAGCAACTGAATAGTCTGGACGCAGCGCGCTGGCGCCGGGTTGTCGTGCCCCGTGCCTGCCGCGAGGCTCCCGAAGGACGGCCTCCACCCGCTTTCCGAGGCTACGCCGATATCGTTGCTCGCAATAAGCCGGCGGTCACGGATAGCCCATTCTCAAGAGGGAAAACAATGCGGAAAAAGCAGGTTCACGCAATCGCAATCAAAAGCTTCGCGCTGCTTGTCGTGCTCGGTACGGCCTACCAGGCGAGGTCACAGGATGCCACGACGCCGGATCCCAAGATGGCCCCGATCGACCAATACCTCATGAAGGATCAGGGTGCGGAAATAGCCCTCGCGCGAAGTGCGGCGCCGGAGTCCGTTTCACGCGATGCAGAGGTGCTGGTTCTTGGACGTCATGGTTTTTGAAACAGCGGTCAAAGGCAAAAACGGTTTCGTGTGTATCGTGGGGCGTTCGTGGACGTCCGTCCCTGATCCTGACTTTTGGAATCCGAAGGTACGGGTCCCCATATGTCTGAATGCACCAGCCGCACGTTCTTACCTTCTGCACCTCACCAATGAGACCGAGTGGGGACTGGCGGGGCGTACGCAAGCTCAGATGACCGAGTCCATCACCGCTGCCATCGCCAAGAAGAACTGCCGGCGATGGAATCCGGGGCGATGTGCTACATGATGTCGAAGCAAGGCTACGCGGGCGACAGCAACCCCCACTGGCCTCCCCACCTCATGTTTTCTATTCCGAGACCGACCCGCAATGTGGGGAGCGAATCTGCCGGGTTCCCCTGTCCTGGGTGTGAACGACACCGTGGAGCACCTGACTTCGTTCGTGGTTCCTGTGCAACGGTGGTCAGACGGAGCGGAATATCGCGAAGGCTCCGTCGCCGAGCATCATCATTAGCACCTGCACGCCGACCGGAGCTTTTTGCGGACCAGGTCTTTCAACGGCGTGGCGCCCTGCTGCGTCCGAGGCGCGTTCCATGGATTGGTCGTCCCCTGACGAGGCAAAAAAAATGGAGTAGCTGTCGATTTTCGGTCTCCCGAACGACTATCTGATAACAGAAGAACGATCTACGGCTCTCTGAGTCACAGGAAACGAGGAGGAATGGATGAAATACATCTGTTTGGGATACCTCGAGCCCAACAAGTTCGAAAACATGTCTGAGAGCGAGCGCAACACCTTGCTGGACGAGTGTTTTGGCTACAACGACGAACTGCGGAAGAACGGACATCTTATCGCTGAGGAACCTCTTCAGCCCGCCAACACGGCCGTGACCGTGTGTTGGAAGGACGGAAAGGTTGCAGTGACAGACGGTCCGTACGCGGAACAGAAGGAGCAATTGGGAGGAATTCAGGTGCTTGAAGCGCGAGATCTGAATCACGCAATTCAGCTCATTTCCCAATGTCCGGGAGTGAAGTTGAAGTGCGGAACAATCGAGATACGTCCTGCGGCGGATATAAACGAAATGATAAAGGAGAGCGAGCAGCGGCGACGGCGAAAGGATACCTCGCGATGAGGGCGGCCACGAGGGAAAGAATGATCAGGATCATGGCCGGGGCTGGCCTGGTGGCAATCCTGTCTTTCAGCTGGCTTGGTCAGGCTGCCGCCCGTACGTGACGACCGCAACCCGCCAGCGACAAAGCTCCTTCAGAATGTCCCCGATGAGAATTGGCGGGGCGGGTCCCGCTGATCCTTCAATGTCAACTGTCGATAGCAGGCCAATTTGCTCATTGACGTGGCTTACGCGCCGAAGGCCGATTAGCAATGAAAAACGCTGATGGCGTCGCCAAACGCTCAGCCTCAATCCAGAATTTGTTTACGGAAGCCTACTACCCACTCATAAATGCCGCAGCAAGATCAAACAGCAGCCTAAGTGGAGCATTCCAAGAAAGCTTTCAGCGTAGCGTTCGTAACGAACAACCAACCTGCGGAAATTTTGTAGCCACGCAAACAGCCGTTCAATCTTCCAACGTCGGCGATACCATCACAGGCGACGTGGGTCCTAGGTCGTATTTTTTCGATTCATGCGGTGTGGGGCGATCAGTTCAATTCCGTATCGGCGAATCTCACTATCCAATTTGTCGGAGTCATAGGCATTGTCGCCTACTAGATTTTTGGGGCGCATCTGGGATGACGATCTGGACAAGGGTGTTGGTAGCCAACTTCACCTCGTGAGGAGTAGCGCTCTCGATACAGATGGCAACGGGGAGACCATGCCGGTCTGCCACAGCCATGATTTTCGATCCCTTTCCTTGCTTTGTTTTCCCGATCTTGGAGCCCCTTTTTTCGATGGTGCGAAACTCCCATCGATGAAGGCCTCTTCTACGTCGATCAGGCCGTGGATTTTGAGCGCTGCAGCAATAGCCTCCAGAATTCCTCTCATCACTCCGGACTGGACCCATTGCTGGAATCGGCGATGGCAGGTCTGGTACGACGGATATCGATCCGGAAGTTTAATCCAGGGAGCACCCGCGCATAGAGCCCATAAGATACCGTTCAGAACTGCCTGCCGCTCCTTCCAGGGCTGACCCCGGCCGTCACGTCGCCTGGAATAGGGGGTCAAGGATCTTCCACTGCTCTTTCGACGCCTACTCCGCGACTGCAGAACTAGCTGTATCGTCTATCGTCTGTTCGCAATGACCTGGACATTGCAGAATTCTTTGAGCCCATCTTCGCTGAATTCAATGCCAATCCCTGAATTCTTATGACCGCTGAGTGGAATGTTGGGATGGAGATTGAGGTGTTGATTGATCCACACCATTCCGGCATCAAGCCGACGTGCAACGGCGTCCAGTGGCTCAGGATCTGTACCCCAAACGGAGGCTCCAAGGCCATATGGAGTTCCCACTTGTCGCGGACGTCTGTGGAGCAGTTGACCTGTTCAATGCAATTGCTGGGGACTCGTTCCGATGCATTCTGATTCTCAGCAGTTCGTTAGGGCTGCGGGTTGGTTTGAGACTCTCACAGAGGTAACACGTCCGTTTCTCGCCCAAGGTGGCCTCGTGTGGCAGAGAGCTGCCTCGGTGCCGGGAATGAAAGAGTCTGGGCCGATCCCACACGGATCAGCCCACTGGCCACTCGTTGTAATGTTGCCCGCATTTTGCCCGCAAATAGCGCCGATTATGCCGGCCTTGCCGACTCCGTCGACTCGTAAGTGATGTTCCTTCTATAACTTGCGGCTTGATGCATTCCATGGCGTAGAAGAGGTCGTCGGTTCGATCCGACCAGGGTCCACCAGTTATCTCAGTCATTTTTGAAATAGCTCCGTCCGCGATTTTGGCGCAAATTCCGACACCGTTCCTTTTTGGGGTTTCGCAGGCGGCATCTCTCTCCATCTAAAGCAGCGTTCCCCTTTTTACGGGCTTTTGACCCTCGGCGACATAACAGATCTGGCGTTCTCGACATCGCTTGGCAGGGACTCTGCGTCTTAGCGGCATATGGCAAAGGACGACTCCATACTGCCGGTGAGCTCGTCTACGCCCTTGGAACTCTTACCAGAGGCGCTGGAGTGTTATCGGGGGGTTCTCGAGTCCTTGGGGCGAGCGCAAATCCCTTACGCGATCGCCGGGGCTTTTGCTCTTCACAGGCACACCGGTATCTGGCGATCGACCAAGGATCTGGATGTCGTCCTCGAAGCAAAGTTTGTTCCCAGCGCTCTGACGCACCTTCAGCAGATCGGATTCGAGACACATATCGAAGATCCAGTGTGGCTGGCCAAAGCGACCCTCGGAGAGTATTTCGTCGATTTGATCACCGCGCTTGGGAATGCGCTCTTAGTCGTGGATGCGAGCTGGATCGACAGAGCGGCACCGGATGAACTCTTTGGCATTCCTTGCCGCATCCTTGCTGCCGAAGAGATTATTGCCTCAAAAATATTTGTCTCGCGGAGAGAGCGCTTCGATGGCGCGGATGTAGCGCACCTCATTCGCAGCTGCGGCTTAAGGTTGGATCGGGATCGTCTTCAGCATCTCCTTGCCGATCACTGGGAAATGCTTCTCTGGAGCCTGGTGTTCTTCTCGTATGTTTATCCGTCGTATGTGGATGTCGTTCCGCCGCGGGTGTGGAATACCCTTCTCCACCGGTTTCAAGATCAGATGCAAAACCCGAAAAAGGGCGAGCCTTTTCGCGGATCACTTATCGATCCCAACATGTTCGCTATCGACGTCAGGGAGTGGGGCGAACGCGATTTGTACCGGGAATATATTGAACGTCATCCATTTCTGCTAAGAGCAATTGAGTCCGAGGATAGGAACAGAGAATGAGGCTGGCCGCAGTAGCAGATATCCACTTCCGGCTTGAAGAACGAGAGGTGAATATCCAGCAGTTTCTTCCCGTGAATGAACTCGCGGATGTGCTTGTTATTGCGGGCGATCTGACCAACCACGGAACCGTAGATGAGATGCGGGCCTGCCTTACCGTGCTTGAACATATTCGCGTTCCCATCGTTGTTGTACTTGGCAATCACGATCATGAAAGCGGACACCAGGATGAGCTTGCCGGTATGGCGCGCTTAGCTGGACTTCATCTGCTGGACGGCAGTTGCTTTGAAATGGATGGGGTTGGCTTCGCGGGTGTGAAAGGCTTTTGCGGAGGGTTTGCGCCCTATGAACTGATGCCGTTCGGTGAAGGTGGGATCAAGAACTTTGTCGAGATTGCTGAGCGCGAAGCGATCAAGCTGGATTACGGGCTAGCGCAGTTACATACACCGGTGAAGATTGCGGTGACCCACTATGCTCCGATCAAAGAAACCGTGATCGGAGAGCCGGAACCGGTTTTCCCTTTTCTTGGCAGCTCGCGCTTGGAACGAGCGCTCGACCGCCATAAGCCCACGCTAGCTCTGCACGGACACGCGCACCGCGGCTCTTTTTCGGCCAAAGCACAATCCGGTGTCACTGTCTACAACGTAGCGCTTCCCATTCTGCGCAAACGGCAGGAGCCTCATCCATTCACACTCTTCGTAGTCTGATTGATTTCTTTTGGATGCGTAAAGCTCTTACATTGCATTTGTTTGTTTCGCGTCCGACCGCGAGGTGATAGGCGCCGGAGGTGAGCGGTAACTCTGATTGGACGATCCGAATCCCAGTCTGGGAGTGCTCGCAGACGTCGATCGCGCTTGCGGCGTCTTATGAGCATGTCTGAGCAGAAATCAGAGCCGGGATCGCACGAGCGGTTCGACTCCAAGCCTCGCGACCTATTGCGGTCATTCGGGCTGGGCATCATCACTGGCGCGGCGGATGACGACTGCTCGGCCGTGGGGACGTACTCTCAGGCGGGTGCATCGTTCGGCTATACCTTACTGTGGACGGTTCCCTATCTGCTTCCCATGATGGTGACGGTGGTCTATCTGTCATCCAAGCTGGGACAGGTCACGGGAGAAGGGCTTTTTTCGGCAATTCGCAGCAACTATTCGCGCAGGTTGCTTTATATCGTGCTGATCGGCGTGGTCGTTGGCAATACCATCGAGGCCGGGGCAGATATCGGCGGCATCGCAGCAGGGTTGCAGCTTCTGATCCCATTGCCGCAGAAGTTGCTGGTCGTCGCTGTCGCGGCAGTTTCCTTTGCGCTGCAGATTTGGGGATCGTACCGGTTGATTTCGAACGTCTTCCGCGTGCTGGCACTCTCTCTGCTTGCGTATGTTCTTTCCATGTTCATGGCTCATCCCGATCTCCACCAGATCATCCTGGCCGTCGTTCGTCCACGGTTGAAGCTGGATCGCGAAGGGCTCTCCATACTCGTCGCCATGATCGGTACAGCGCTGTCGGCATATCTCTTTACCTGGCAATCGAACGAAGAGGTGGAGGAGAAGATAGCAGCCGGCCAAGTTCGTCTTCATGAGCGCCGCGGCACTACGGAGCGGCGTCTCCACAAAACACTCCTGGATGTCGTCCTAGGAATGTTTTTCTCTGCACTGGTGATGTACGCGATCATTATTGCAACGGCGGCCACGCTGTTTGCCTCCGGCAAGCACAATATCCAGACCGCTGCCGATGCGGCAAAGGCGCTGGTGCCGGCGGCAGGGCACGCCGCCAGCCTGCTATTTACATTGGGCATCGTCGGAGTAGGCTTTCTCGCCATTCCAGTCATGACGACCGGGGCGGCCTATGATGTGTGCCAAAGCTTTGACGTTAGGAATGGTTTGAACCTGAAGCTCCGTGATGGAAAGGTCTTTTACAGTACGATCGCCGGCGTGATGGCGGCAGCGGTAGCCATGAACTTCTTCGGCGTGAACCCGATGAGGGCGCTGGTTTTCGCCGGGATCGTGCAGGGCTTCTCGACCCCTCCGCTGATGCTGCTGATCGTTTTGATGACGGGCAGCCGTCGCATCATGGGTGACAAAAGGAACAGGTTCGCGGCGAGCCTGTTCGGCTGGAGCACGACCGTAGTTATCTTTGCGGTGTCACTGGCGCTGGTCTACGCCTGGATTGCTTGACCTGGATCGCTGGAGACCTGGATCGCTTGAGACCTGGATCGCTTGAGACCTGGAGCCCGCCTGGGACTCGACGCGACATGCGTTCGTTATCGACCTCGGTGCAATTGACGGACCCGGAGAGGACGCGGCTTCGACGCACGAACCCAGCATGCAACACAAGAAGCCCGACCGCATCCTACCACTCGGCGGGGCCTGTACAAGTCTTGATCCGAGGGTCGTCTTTGACTGCCGGCTCGGCGAATAGAAGAAGATACCGCGTAACAGGACATGCGGTGCGATGTCAGTGGTGGATGTGCGGGGTGTGAGATGAGTCGCGAGATGTACACAGGAGATGATCCTGCCGTTCTGAGTTGCTGGAAGGACATCGCCAGGTATCTCGGCAAAGGAGTTCGCACGGTGCAGCGCTGGGAACGCGAGTTCGAACTCCCCGTGCGGCGGCCGAAAGACGTAGATCGTAAGAGCGCTGTAGCTGCTCATCCGCGTGATCTGGATGCGTGGCTGGCATCCCGTTGGGCTTTGCGTGCAAGTAAGGTGATGGCGCAGCCGGTCGAAGCTCGCGCTGAGTTGAACGGGATCAAAGAGGCGATCCAAGAATGGATTCATGCGGCGCGCGCCTTGCGGGCGGAACAAGAGCATTTGATAGACCAGCTCTCGGTAGCGATGCAGTTGCTGATCCGGAACGAGCCTCCTAAGAGACGTGCGCTGGAGACCGTGCAGACGCGCGACGCCACACGGTTAACCAGCAAAGACTACTCTGGACTGCGTCCCCCTCCTGGGCTGCTTGAGACGCGGCGCCACTCGAGCGAAGAGCAGTCCATGATGCGCTCAGGCACAGACGTCATTTGACGCCATGAACCCGGAGCCCTTGTACTAGAGATAGTTCTTGTTTCAGAGGCCCGTCTGTTGCCTTTATTCCTGGCATCCTAACTGCATGTGAGAAGGTTGGACAGAAATACCGTAGCTGCGGGCGTAACGCTCGCAGGCGCAGCGTGTGCTTTGGCAATCGTTGCTCGCTCTGTCAGGGCGCACCATATCCAGGGGAAAGTCGTTGTGATCGCGGGCGGTTCGCGCGGTCTGGGGCTTGCGCTGGCCGAGGAACTGGGGCGAGAAGGTGCGAAGCTGGCCTTGTCCGCACGGGATGGCGAGGAACTCGCGCGAGCGCGAAGCCTTTTGCTGCAAAGGCATTGTGTCCGGGATCCGGACGACATCTTCCTATTTCCGGCTGATTTGCGAAGGCCGGAAGACGCCGAAGAGTTGACCCGTCAAACTACGCGGCACTTCGGCCAGATAGACATTCTGATCAACAACGCGGGAATTATTACCGTAGGGCCCGTGGAAAGCCAGACCGTCGCGGACTTCAGGGAGGTGATGGACACGAACTTCTTCTCTGGTCTTCACTGCACTCTGGCAGTGCTTCCCCAGATGCTGGCGCGGCGGGAGGGAGCGATCGTGAACATTACATCAATTGGCGGCAAGATCGCTGTTCCGCATCTACTTCCCTATGCTGCGAGCAAGTTTGCCGCGGTCGGATTGTCTGAAGGATTGAGCGCCGAATTACGAGGCAAAGGAATACGCGTCACCACAGTCTGTCCAGGACTCATGCGGACGGGATCACACCTGAATGCTCAGTTCAAAGGCGACGCCGCGCGCGAATATAGCTGGTTTAGTGTTGCTGCCGGATTTCCAGGAGTCTCGATCTCGGCACGTTCCGCCGCGCTGAAGATCGTCGCCGCGATCTCCCAAGGAAAGCGCGAAATTGCAATAACTCCCCAGGCAATATTTGCGGCCCTCTTCAGCAACGCGATGCCTGCAGTGACCTCCTGGATTCTGCAACTCATGAATGCTGTACTGCCTGCCGCGCCCCGTGGCGCAACGCGGAAATATCGCGGCGCGGAGGTGCGCGATATGGAGGTAAAGTCACTGACGGTTTTGGCCAATGCCGCTGCCCATCGCTATAACCAGACCGGATAAGGACCAGGGGCTTATGGTCCACCGATAGATCGCGATGTGGGCGCATCCTAACTTGGGTAACTCGCCGCTGTGGAGCAAGAATGCACTTCGTGGTGTTTGGGCTTTCTATTTCATCGTCATGGGGAAACGGCCATGCCACGTTGTGGCGCGGCATCCTAAGAGCGATGGCGGAACGCGGTCATACCGCCTCCTTCTACGAAAAGGACGCACCTTACTACGCCAGCAATCGCGATGGATGGCGTTGTCCTGACGGAGTCGGTCTGCGCTTGTACGACTCCCTCGATGCTGTGCGGCGCGCGGCGGCGCGCGAGGTCGATTCAGCCGATGTGGCGCTGTGGACCAGCTACTGTCCGGATGGAGCGCGCATATCGCAGATGATTTTGGAGTCACGCGCCACGATCAAGGCTTTCTATGATCTCGACACGCCTGTCACTCTGAGCGCACTGTGCTCGGGAGCCGCCGTGGAGTATCTGCCTCCCGGCGGATTGGGTGAATTCGATCTGGTACTGAGTTATACGGGCGGGCGCGCCATCGAGGAACTGCGGTCACGCCTCGGTGCCAGTCGAGTCGTTCCTCTTTATGGGTCCTTCGACCCAGAGACGCATCGTCCTGTTCCGACAATGGACGAATTCCGTGGCGCGTTGTGCTATCTCGGAACCTTTGCAGCGGACCGGCAGCGCGCTCTTGAGGAACTATTCGTGATGCCGGCGAGCCGGATGCCGGAGCAGCGATTCGTAATGGGTGGGGCGCAATATCCGGAGACTTTTCCCTGGACAAGCAATATTTTCTTCGTGCGCCACCTTCCTCCCATGCTTCACCCCGCATTTTTCTGCTCGGCGCGTGCGACGTTGAATATTACGCGCAGTCACATGGCCGAGTATGGTTATTGCCCTTCGGGCCGGTTGTTCGAAGCGGCCGCATGCGGAGCGGTCATCCTCAGTGACTGGTGGGAAGGACTCGATACGTTTTTCGCGCTCGGCGAGGAGATCCTTCGCGTTGCATCGGCTGACGACGTCGTGGATGTGCTGGGTCTCTCAGACCGGGAATTGCGTGATATCGGAGATGCTGCGAGACAGCGCGCGCTGGAGCAGCATACGGCAGCGCGCAGAGTTGCCGAGCTAGAATCTGTTTGCGACACGGTGATTTCAGATCGGAGACAGACGCCACTTCGTGACATATCGGAAGTGGCATGAAAGGCGGGCACTATGTGGGGCATTATTCCGGCAGCGGGGATGGGCAGCAGGATTCAGCCACTGGCCTTTTCAAAGGATCTGCTCCCAGTAGGGAGCCGGCTCGAAGGCGGAACGGAACGTCCGCGCGCTGTAAGCGAATACCTGGTGGAGCGCATGATTCTTGGAGGCGCAGACAAACTGTGTTTCGTGATCGCTCCGGGAAAAACAGACATTCTGGAGTATTACGGATCACGTGTATGGGGAGCAGACATTGCATACATGATTCAACCTGCGCCGGGAGGTTTGTGCGATGCATTGTTTCGGGCTTTGCCGTTGATGGGTGAGGGCGAATCAGTGCTGATTGGACTGCCAGACACAGTGTGGTCGCCTGAAGATGGCTTTCGCTATCTGCCCGATGCGGAGCTTTCATTTCTTCTCTTCCCGGTGCAGACCCCGGAATTATTCGATGCCGTAGTTACAGATAGGCATGGAGCCGTCGAAAAGATTCAGGTGAAAGAACCCGCCGCGTCGACTAAGTGGGTATGGGGCGTGATCAAAATGCCGAGCGCGACCTTTCATGACTTGCACGAGTTATGGCTGCGTCCAGAGCGCCGCGACGAATATTTCGGGACGCTGGTGAATGCCTGGCTGGCAGAAGGCGGGACCGCGGTGGGAGTACCGCCAGGTCGGCAGTACGTGGACGTGGGCACGTTGCACGGATATCGTGCGGCTCTGCGCGTTATTGAGCAGGATGAAGAAAGCGCCGCGAACGCGTCAGAGAGGCGAGACGGGACGAATCAAACCAATGAGTGCATCACGACAGCTCGTACCTGAAGACCAGGCGCTGAAGGATGATATCGCCGCGCTAGGTCCGTGGTTTCATAACCTGCGTCTTCGCGGTGTGCAGACGGCGCCTGACCACTTTCTCGGTGATTATCCGGAAATAAAATTTGCCAGCTTTCGTCATGCTATACCGGCCGACCTTACAGGAAAGAGTGTGCTGGATATAGGGTGCAACGCCGGCTTCTATACGCTCGAAATGAAGCGCCGAGGTGCGGCGGAGGTGCTTGGAATCGACACCGATGAGCACTATCTGCAGCAGGCACGATTTGCGGCGGAGGTAGAGAAGATTGATGTCGAGTTTCGCCGCATGACGGTGTGGGATGTAGCAAGTCTCGGAAGAAAATTCGACCTGGTCATTTTTATGGGCGTGCTGTATCATCTGCGCCACCCGTTGTTGGCCCTCGATCTGATTCATGAGCACGTCGCGAAGGATCTTCTGCTGTTCCAAAGCATGCAGCGCGGATGCAGAGACATTATCCGCGTGGATCGCGATTACGACTTCAACGCCGATGCACCGTTCGACAGCCCGGCATACCCGAAGCTGCACTTCGTCGAGCATCGCTACGCGCATGACGAGACGAACTGGTGGATACCGAACCGCGCCTGCGTCGAGGCCATGCTCAGGTCGTCCGGATTTTCCATTGAAGCGCAAGCGGAGGAGGAGGTGTATCTGTGCCGCTGGCAGGGAATCCAATTTCCACCCGATGGTCCACACTGCGTGTATCCGGTTCGGGACACGTCCAGAAATATTGGCGATGATTCCAGATGAAGGGCATGCAAATGCGTTGGTGAGCCGGGCGGAAGTGTTGCTGGCTGCCCGAAAGCTTGGTCCTGCGCTCGAATACTTCCAACACGCAGAGGCAAACGGCGCCGATCCGAATCGGTGTGCGGCGGGGCGATGGATGGCTCACATGCTATGCGGGGATTTCGCGGCAGCGTGGCAGGAAAGCGATGCGATTCACGGGCGCGGCGTCCCGGACCCTCATCGCGTCTGGAATGGCGAAGATATTTCGGGCAGGCGTGTGATTGTCCGTTGCCTGCATGGCTTCGGCGATACAGTGCAATTTATCCGCTATGCGGCCCCGCTAAACCGGCGCGCGGAAAAGGTCATCTGGGAAGTGCCACCGGCTATGCTGCAGATCGCTCGTTGTTTTGACGGAGTGGATCACGTCACCACATGGGGTGACCAGTGCATGGAGGGCCGCGACTGGGACCTGCAGATAGAAGTTATGGAATTGCCGTATATCTTTCGCACTGCGGTTGCGGACATTGTTCCTATTTATAGATATCTCGACCTGCCGAGTTCGATGGTCCGAAGGGCTGCTGCGGAAATGGGACGGAGAACCGTTCCACGCATCGGGGTTGTGTGGGAGGCGGGCTCGTGGAATGCTTCGCGATCCATGCCCGTGGATCACCTTAGTCCGCTCTTTGAACGCGCGGACTGCGAGTTCTGGAACTTGCAAGGGGGGCCCCTTCGACAGGCGGCCGCCGAGCTAGGGACTAGCATGGCACTGCGGGAATCAGCGGCGTGTAACAACGAAGTGTTGTGCCTTGCTGGCATCATCTCGCAGCTTGACCTGGTGCTTACGGTGGACACGCTTGCTGCGCACCTTGCGGGAAGCCTCGGGATACCAGCCTGGCTGATGCTTCAGCACGCAGCGGACTGGCGATGGATGGAGGGTCGTAACGACAGCCCCTGGTACCCATCGCTACGGCTCTTCCGGCAGCCGACACCCGGCGCGTGGCCGGACGTCATCCGCGCAGTCGGGAGAGAATTACAGCGGTGGCTGCATGCCGAAGAGGGTAGGCGTTCTGCATGAGTGCCTTTGCAACTACCCTCTCGCGTCCATGGGATCTGTTCGACGCATATCTATTTGACATCGACGGTACCCTGATTTGCTGCGAGGATATCGTCCATTACTCCGCATTTTGCGAAGCTATGCAGTCAGTCGCCGGCAGACCACTTACTTTGGAGGGAGTAGTTGCTCACGGCAATACAGATGTCGGAATCCTGCGAGACGCCTTCACGCTTGCCGGAATTACTGACGATGCCTGGCGGCCAAGACTTGAGCCTATTCAGCAGGCGATGTGCCGCTTCGTTCACGCGCACGAAAGGGAACTACGCGTTGCCGTCCTGCCGCATGTACACGAGGTGCTGCGACATCTACGCTCGCGAGCGGCCGTATTGGGCGTGGCCACCGGAAACCTGCACGGCATCGGAGAGCTCAAACTGAAACGCGCTGGACTGCTGGATTATTTTTCCTTTGGCGGATGGAGCGACGCATTTGAATTCCGTGCCGATGTCTTTGAAGAAGCTGTGCGGAAGGCGAAGGCACTTACCAGCGAGAACGCAGCCGTTTGCGTCGTTGGAGATACGCCCTCCGATATTCGCGCAGCACGCCGGAATGGACTGCCCGTGATCGCGGTCGCAACCGGGGTTTACCCTTTCACCCAACTCAGCGGGGAATCACCGGATATGTGCCTGCACTCGCTGCAGGACCTGCCCCTACGCTGATCAGTCCAGCCGGCGTAGCACTGCTCAACCACATTCTCAAACTGAACGGCGCGATGACAGGCGGTGTGCTCCGACAAGATGCGCTCGCGTGCTCTTTGGCCAAGACGCGTTCGCTCCTGCTCCGAACAATATTTCAGGATAGAAGCAGCCTCATATTCGTCGTGCGGAAGAAGGACCTCCTCTCCGGGCGTCAGGAATTCGTCCAGGCCATCCCAGGCGTCGGAAAGAATCGCGGCACCGCAGGCTGATGCCTCGAACAATCGCACGGATGGAGAGTAGCCGGCCGCGACCATATCGGCGCGAGTGAGGTTCAGAGTGAATCGCGACGATGAATAGAAAGCCGGGTGATCACATGGGGAGACGTGAATGATGCGGTCTACGTTTGGTCCCCATGCAACTTCGGATGGGTACTGGGGTCCGGCAACCAGAAAGCGGCTCTCCGGCAGCAGTGCCGCGGTACCGCTGATGAACCGCGTCAGCTTAGCCTGTCGATCGGCGGCATATGTGCCGAGATAGCTGAGGTCGCAGAGATAGTTTTTACAGGACGGCAGCGGCCGGTGTAACTCTGGGTCGACGGAACAGTAGAACGGAACTGCGTTTGGAGAACCAAAGCGGTCCTCGAGTTCTCGAAGAACCGGCCCTCCGGTAAAGCTGAGATATGCCGCGTAGTGCGGAATCATCGCAGATTCGAGATAGTCCGTGCGGCCGCACGCCCGGAGTTGCGACATAGTGATAGGTGTATCGATGTCATAAAAGATGAGCGGACCGAAGCCGGCATCAAGAACCTCGCGTGTTGCCGCGATCGCATCGGGGAAATAGGACCCAATGATGATTGCGTCTGCGTCCGCGCAGGCCTTTAGCAGGGAGGCAGCACTGTCACTCCACGAGTCATAGAGGTCCACCGAGCAGAAGGCTGGGTGAGGGCAGGTCTCGATTGCTGCGATACCATTCGACATCCTTCTCGATGAAATGAATGCGATGTCCCATGCTAGCCAGTGCCTTCGACAGAGAACGATATGTCGTTCCGTGACCGTTGCCCCACGAAGAGGTAATGGTAAGGCCATAGATAACAATCTTCACATCAACTCCTGAGGCCTATGCCACGCTATCGGCGGCGAGCGGCGCGGTGGTTCCAAGATCCAGGCATTCGGTAAATACGCGCTCCACTATCTGGGCGCGTTGCGCATAGGTGTGATCACGAAGCGCACGGGCCCGAAATGCAGCCTCTATCTGCCTCCGGGCTGTAGCATCGTAGTTATCGAGCGCATCGACCACATCCTGCGCACTGCGAACGACCAGAATCTCGCGTCCAGCATGGAAGCAATCCTCCAAGCCCGGCCATTCATCACACAGCATGCATGCCCCTGCTCCCGCAACTTCAAAGACCCGTGTCGGCGGCGAGAAGCCGCAGCTTGCCATCGAAGCGCGGTTGATATTCATCACCATGCTTGCCGAGCAGTTCAAGCGATTGTGATCGTGAGTGGAGACATGGCCGATCCAGCTGACGTTCGGCGGCACGGACTTATCGCCCCAGCCCTCCCCTCCGAGAACGAACTGCTTCTCGGGAGCGAGTTGCGCGGCAGCCAGGAACAGCTCGTCAACCCGCTGTTCCCGGTCCGGAAGGCGATTTCCTAGAAACATTGCGTCGCACTGCAGGTCGGGGTCGAATGACACAGAGTGATGCGTATCGGGGTCAAGACCGTTGTAGATGCTGTAATAATGGCGCGCTCCGAGTTGAAGGTATTCGTCTCGAATGGCCGGGCCTCCGCCATAAGTCAGGATCCCGTCATACCGCGGAATTTGCTCTCGAAAAGGATCATTACTATCCGAGTGCAACCGCCCAATGGTAGCGGGTGCGTCCACGTCCCAGAAGAAGACGGCGCATTCCTCTCCTAACTCCGGCACACGTGCTTCCAGTAAAGTATCGTCCACACCCAAGCCGCTGTGCTTGATGACCACATCGGCATCCGCTGCATCGTGGAGCACCCGGTCTAGATCTACATGCGGCTTGTAGATGACTGAGCGAACATAGGAGTAGTCGCCTTCGTCGCGATGCTCTTGGCGGCCATAGGCATCCGGCTCGGCAAAGGTGATGCAGTGGCCGCGCTGGGCAAGGTATTTATAAATGCCGCGATAATAGGTCGCGGCTCCATTCCAGTAAGAGGAGAGGATGCTTGATCCGAAGACGAAGATGTTCAATGGAGTAGCTCCTCGCAGATAGCCGTTAGCTCCTCCGCCCGATGGGCGCAGGTATGACGCGAAAGAATCGTTTCCAAACCCCGCAACGCCTGAGCATCGGAGGCAGCCTTGTCGTGAAGGAGGGTCTCCATCGCCCGCTTCATTTCCTCTCCGTTCCTGACGGTGAGGAAGTCGCCCTCGTGGAAGAGATGTTCGGTATCTTGCCATGGAGAGCAGATAAGTGGGATGCCGCACGCCAGAGCCTCAAATACTCGAATGGTCGGGATGCCTGTCATTGCAGTCGAATACTGCTGGCGCGGGATGTGGACGGTCAGCCGCGCAGCACCATATTCAGATGCCGCATCAAGGTTAGGAAGATAACCACCATATCTGACTCCTGCATTCTGCAGCGCGGCGAGTCCCTCTTCCGGATAACGCACACCGTAGATGACAAAGGCGCGATCGCGAAGGGAAGTCGCGGGCTTTAACAGAAATTCTTGGATCTCGCGGGCGCGTTCGTCATCGCCCCAGCTTCCGATCCAGATAACGTCCTCGGTCTTCTTCTCGTGTGGATGCGGTCGAGAGATGGTTGTGTCGGCACCTTCGTGCAGCGTCCACGTCTTGTGAATGTTGAAGCGGTTTTGATAGATATCTCGCAACGCTTCGCCAAAAGCTATTACACCATCGAACTGCTCTATGCCGAGGAGTCGAATTTGCTCTGGCGAAGACGAAGCGCGATGATGAGTGTCATGAAAGAGCAAGCGAAAACTAAGCTCTTCGCGCAACTGCAACAGCGTATTCGTAAGGGCCGAAGGATTCCACTCGTGAAAAATGACGATCTCGCAGTCGCTCAATGCAGCGCGCCAGAACGATAGATCTACGCTTTGCGAAGCTGTGTAAGTGGAGATACGTAATTCTGGATAGAATTCTGAAAAGCGGCGCAGGGCACGCTCTCCCTGCTCTTCCTCGCGCAGATGTTCGATGGACCACGCTGTGCATGGCTCAAAGACAGTAAGGTCGTGCCCCAGCGCGACCATGCTGCGCAGAAGGCCGCGCAGAAAATGAGCGTTTCCATTGTTCCAGTCAGACCGGAGCGAGTGCGCGAGATATGCGAGGCGCAGTTTACGAGGCATAGAGTGTGTCCTCCGAGGCGATGGAGGCAGCGACGAGCGCTCGCTGGAATAGACCATAGTATTCGCCCGACATGCGCTCTGCCGTGAACCTACGGGCTTGTGCGCTGGAACGTTGTTGCGCGTCTGTGAGTCGCGTCGGGTTGTCGCACAGTTGGCGCAGTAGCTCATTTAGAGAGGGGGCGTCATAAAAGTAGGAGGCTCCGGTCTGCCATACTTCGCGCAAGGAGGGGATATCGTAAGCCAGTACGGCGCAGCCGCACAGTGCAGCTTCGAGCGGCGCCAGGCCGAACGGCTCGTACCTCGAGGTGCAGATACACAACGCGCTTTCACGAAAGAGTGTGAGCAGGTCGTCTGATGAAAGGCTGCCGAGGATAGTCGCATTCCCCAGCGAAGTTGTCATCATGGTTGATCCATGCTGCGTGTCCCCAGCCACTAAGAGCGGAAACGGGAACTGCACACCGGCCGGCATCGCGATGTTCTTTGCTTCATCCCAGAGTCGCCCTGCGGTGACTGCCTGCAGCTTACGGCCCCCGCCCATTGCAGGCGGCAGAGACCTGCCGTTCGGGATCACGACGGGCTCGTGGACAAGGGCGAAGTTATTGGAGAGGGAAGCTGCCATCCACCGCGTGGGAGCGACGATCGCGTCGGCCTCCCGCAACCCTTTCGATACCAGAGCGGAATAGCGAGATAGCCAGTTATATGCCTCAAGCTCTCCATGGCGGCAGGACTCGGCCCAGCTAAAAACATCACTGTGCGCCGTCACAATGTTCGGGATGTTGAGGGGAAGAGCGCCGAAACAAAACTGATTGCTATGCAGGAGCTCGGCGCCAAACTCGTTGGCTAACTGGAGCAATCGAGGCTCAGCATCTCTATAGGCTCGATCGTTGTCTTCCGCCCACTCGAGCGGAACATTCACGGTCTCACTTCGGAAGCGATCTCCCCACTGCCGCTTCATCTGATCGCACCAGTTTTCGCGCGCTCTGGAAGGAGGCTCTCCGATGCTCACCAGGCAGACGGCGCAATCGGACCGGAACAGTCCGTTTGCAAGCTCTTGAGTAAATGTCCAGACACCGCCGACCGTATCGGTGGTCATCAGGATGCGCATTCGAGCTCCGCCAGCGAGAGGGGATTCTGATCCTGAATATCGCTGTAGCCTTTGGCCGCGAACAGATTGAGATAGAAGGAATGAGCGCGCTCCCATGCCTGATCATCCGGCGCCATGCCAAAGGTCTGTACATACTCCGGGCTACCGGGAAAAGGAAACATGGGTACTGGCTCGCTCACCCACACGCCATGCGCCTTCAGTCGTTTTTGCCATGCGGCTACCAGTGCAGGGTCGTCTTTCGCTGTCTTGATGAGATTCGCCTGCACCCATGGGATGCACTGTCGCGCATACATCAGCAGCTCCGCGATGCGATCGGTCGAGAGGCGGCAGTTTTTATTCATCTCCTCGCGGCCTTCTTCAGTAATGGATTCGATGCCGCACTCGAAGGAGACGCAGTGCGCCCGTTGCAGCATCTCGAGGGTGTCCTCGTTCCATAGATCGATGCGGGTCTGGAAGCCAATGGAGACAGGGCGTTTCGCGAGTTGTTCAAGCAGGGCTCGGACGTTCTTCCCAACTCCGAAAATTTCGTCGATAAAGTAGATGTAGTCCACGCCGCGCGATATCAACTGGTCTATCTCTGCCAGCACCGCGGAGAATGTGCGCTCGCGAAACTTATTGCGAAACAGGGTCTTGTTGCAGAAGCTGCACGAGTAAGGACATCCCCGCGCAAATTCGACTTCAGCTCCCAGCTTGAGGTGATCCGCGCCGTTTCCGAGGAAAACGTGATGACGATGGCGATGCCGCTCCACGGGGTAATCGGAATAGTCGATCCGCGGGATCGCTTTCATATCAACAACTCCGAGCCCATGACCTAAGCGAAAGGCTCCGCGATCATCGCGCCAGCAGCAGCCGTCGATCATCTCAAAGGGCGTGTCAGCCAGTTGTGCCAGCGTCTGGTCCGGTTCGCCGCGCATGACAATGTCGGCGCCAGTCTTCGCCAAGGTGGCGTGCGGCGTCACCGAACCGTGGGGTCCGATAAGTACCTTGGTCGAGGAACGGCCAAGCGCGGCGATCCATTGCCGCGGAACACGCAGCTCCGGTTGCGGGCAACGCCAGAATAAATAGGAGGGTGCGGTTGGCAGGACGAGAAAGTCCTCATCGAATCCCCCCAGGCGATGACGAACCTCATCCGGATCCAAGTCTTCCATGAACGCATCAATGAGCAGAACTTCGTGACCGGAGGATCGAAGCATCTCTCGCGCGGATAGGAGCTCCAAGGGAAAATGTGGGTCGGGGCAGCCGAAATAGGTTGAGCCGCCAAACGTCCACTGCGGGTTGACAAGGGCATATCTCATGCCACCTCCATTTCCGCTGCTTCCGCGGCATAGGGCGACGCGATGGCCAAGGGCCGCTCTATCTTGTCCTGATTGTGCAGCCAGAATTGTTGGATGGCGCCCAAGGTGTCGGCGAGCGACCGGCGGGCGCGCCAGTGGGTGAGTTTTTCCAGTTTGGAGGTATCCGAGATATAGAGAGGCTGATCGCCGGGCCGGACTTCGCAGAAGTGGCGACGTTGCGGTTTGCCGGTTTGCCGCTCTATCTGGTCCAGCATCTCTATCACCGACACGGAGCGCTTCATGCCGCCGCCAACGTTGAATACTTGACCACGTGTTCGATCGATCTCAGATCGGACTTCCAGCATGGCATCGATCAAATCATGCACGTGCAGAATGTCACGCACCTGGTATCCATCGCCGTAAATCGTGATCGGCCGGCCTGCAAGGGCACAGTACAGGAAGTGCGCCACCCATCCTTGATCCTCATTGCCAAACTGCCGCGGCCCGGCAATGCATGACATGCGGAAGACAACGGTTGGCAGATTGTAGATGCGCGCATAGTCGTACATATTGGTCGGCGGCGCCTTTGGAGCAGCCGTAGGGGGAGTGAAAGTCCAGCGGCTCGCTTTCATTTACCCCGCAGAAATCCGAAACAGCGGCAGCATAGTGTGAGCCACGCACCTCCACGGGAAGTCGCGAGAGCGATCCGTAGACCTTATTCGTGGATGTCAAAAGAAGGAATGGTTCGCGGCCGGAACGACGCGCAGCTTCGAGTACGTTGAATGTGCCTCTCGCATTTACCTCGAAGTCATGTACTGGGTCGGAGACGGAGCTGGTGACCGCGACCTGCGCCGCGAGATGATAAATCGCAGACGCATCGCATGCGGCACGTTGCACGGCTCGCGAATCTCTGACGTCGCCGGTCACCACTTCCAACTGATCGCCGGCCGGCAGCAAGCGCAGCCAGTTCAGATTGTGTATCACGCCGACGCGCGAAAGATTATCGAAGATCCGAACTCGCGTGCCTGGAATCGCGAGTAGGCGCTCGGCCAAATTCGAGCCGATAAATCCGGCACCACCGGTGATAAGAACGGTGGGAACTGTTGATTTTGCCATCGGTTCTGTTCCTTTCATTCGGTGCCAATGTGCTTAGCTTGCGACGAGGTAAGGCTTTCACTGCAACGCGAGAACGCGCGATATCTAAGCTGTCAGGCCATACGCGCTCAGCTCCTTCAACATGATCTCGGCCTTGTCCTCTGCTTTCTGTTCGCTGAGCCATTCGGCCAGCTCTCGGAATCCTTCTTCGTGACTGACCTGTGGCTCATATCCCAGTAATGTGCGCGCTTTGGTGAGGTCGGCGTAGCAGTGACGAATGTCGCCAGCGCGATATTTTCGCGTGATCACAGGCGGCATGTCCTTCCCCAGCGAACGCGCAAGAATCTCCGCAACCCGCCGGATGGAAATAGGAGCGCCGCATCCGATATTGATCACCTCGTCGTCGGACTCGGAGCACTCCATCGCGAGCATGTTCGCGCGGACGATGTCATGCACACTCACGAAGTCTCGCATCTGACAGCCATCTTCAAAGACGAGGGGCGCCTGTCCATTGAGGAGACGCGACGCAAAGATTGCGGCGACCCCGGTGTAAGGGTTGGAAAGCGCCTGGCGAGTTCCGTAAATATTGAAGAAGCGAAGCGCGGTGACCGGCAAACCATAAGTCCGGCCGTAGATGAGGCAGAGCTCTTCTTGGTCACGCTTGGAGAGCGCGTAGACAGAGTTGATCTCTGAAGGCTTGCTCTCGTCAGTAGGGCGGGGTTGCAAAGTGGTCCCGCTTTGCTCGCAGTGCAGATCCCACTGACCATCTTTCAATTGCGCGATGGACCGCACCGGCGGCGCGGCACTGAGATTGCAGACTGGGCACGCGTAACGTCCCTCACCGTAGATGGACATCGACGACGCGACTACCAGCTTTTCGAGCTCCAATCGAGAGTCGAGGATGGCCCGCAGCAGCTCTGCAGTACCTTGCGTGTTGACGCTCATGTAGCGGCTGATCTCGTACATGGATTGGCCCACACCAACATTCGCCGCGAAGTGAAAGACTACATCCACGTCCGCGAGTGCGGTCTTCAAGCGCCGTAAATCGCGAACGTCACCGGTAATGAGTTCCACGTCGCGTGATAGATACTGTGGAACTCCAGCCGGATGTACCTGTGGCGTCAGGTCATCGAGGATGCGGACGTCATATCCAGCGCGCAGCAGTCCATCTGCGAGATGAGAACCAACAAAACCGGCACCACCGGTGATCAGGATCTGCTTGCTCATGCAGTCATTGCTCCCTTTTCGTGAAAGTAACTAAGTTCAGCAACCGGAGGCGCGTAGCGCTTCACCGCCCACGCTGCGAACTCCGCAAACTGTCCGTTATCCCGCGGCGGACTCGTGTGATGCTCCTCTAACCCGAGATGGGCCGGCGTGAAGCATAGCGTGAGGCTGACATCGAATGGTTCCAATGCGGAAAGCATGCGATCGAACCACGCAGTTGCATTCGGGCGATACGAATCGGCCCAGCTCAGCCCAGTCCGGACATGTCGGACATCATGATCCCGCATCCACGCCACCGCATCGTCCAGCCGCGGATCTTCAAAGTGAAACCACTGACAGATGCCTAGGGAGCCGTCGGTAGGGAACAGGTCGGCGGCCAGTTTCGGTGTTCCATCACTCTTCAGCAGTCCGAGATGTAGTGGCGATAGTAGGAAGAACCCTCTGCCTCGCGATGACGAGTCTCCGCGGGACACGTAGCCGGCAGATCGAGAAGGCTGTACCAGTGAATCCGCTCCGTCTGTGAACGGAGAAGGTCGACGGTACGCTGCAATCCAAACGCTTGAACTTCCTCAGCGCCAAACGACGACGCTCCTACTTCGAGTACCCACACCGGTTTGCCGGAGACACTCGCTGCCTCGGTGATGCGGTCGGGCCAGTCGCTGAGCTGCCAATGGTTCCAATCCAACGGAAATCCATGCACGCCGACCACATCCACGTAGTCCATCACGTTATGACTTGCCATCAGCCGCAGGAAATCGCAGTCACACGAAGAAACTCCGCCGAGCACGATCGGCAGATCAGGACTTACATTTCGGATAGCGACAGAGGCGACCTTAACCATGTCGCTGAAGCGAGTCCAATCGCGATCGAGCTGAAAATTCCAGTGTGAAAGATTATTAGGCTCGTTCCAAAGCACGACAGCTTCTACCACAAGTATCTCCGAGTTCCTGAACCTTCGGACCGTTGGCCCGCGGGCAGTTGCTGCTACTAATGCAAGGTCAGAAGGTACAAAGAAGGGTGGAGTTGCACCATGCTGCTGCCCTTCAGGGCTAATGTCGGTGCTGGCGCAATATGGCGTCATGGACGCTTGCAAGTGAGACGGGGTTCAAAGATTCGTCGTAGCTACATAGCAATGATTCCCGCATGAGAGTCACAGGTAAACCGGACAGATCGCAGTTTTCATAGGCTTTCCTAGCCTTGCCGCCGACCGGCGGCTAGGCCATCCAAGTTCATTCTTGAATGGTGCCCATCAACGCTTCTTGAAGTACTGCACCTCACGTTCGTGCTGCCGCGCCTTTGCAAGCGTGGCAAACGTACCCAGGTTGCGTCGCTTGCCTGTGGACTCACTCTTCTTACGCGAGTACAGGCGATATTCGCCGGATTTGAGTTTGCGAATCATATGTAGATGGATGCGGAGGGCAGCGGGGTTGCCGTTTTGCCCGACGGGTCCGAGTGACCATCTCGATGGTTTACCCCACGGCGGCAAATTGCATCCCAACAGGAGGCGAGTCCACTGTCGCAAGAGCACGAGCTCGGCTCCGAAATGACAACACCGACATGGAGGATGTATGTGAAAGTCAGGGATGTGACCGTGGCGGAGATATCCAGGTCAAAACAGGTTCGGTATAGCGACTGCAAAGTTAGTTATTTGATCGACCGCAGCTCGTTCATCCCACAAAGGTGGTAAGCACAAGCGCGAGGAGGTTCTATGGCGAAGTGCGAAGTTTGCGGCAATGAATACGACAAGGCATTCATAGTCGAGGCGGCTGGAGCACGGCATACCTTCGACAGTTTCGAGTGCGCGATTCAGGCGATGGCTCCTATTTGCGAGCATTGCCAGTGCAAAGTGATCGGACATGGGGTCGAGGTCGATGGGCAATTCTTCTGTTGCGCGCATTGCGCGCGGCTTGCCACCTCGGCTGACGTGAGAGATCGAGTGGCCTAACAATCTCCAGCGGCCTCACGTGGAAAGAGTGTCTGCTGGCTCGAGTTATTCATGCGCCATGAATGAAAGGAGATATCTCATGAAGAAGATGCTGATGTTGCTCTGCATGGCAGGACTATGTGTTCCGGCGCTCGCTGCAATACGAAGCGGAAAAGCAGCGCTGGATCAACGGGTGGAAGCTTCAAAGGACGTGATTGACGAGATCATGCGGACACCTGATAAGAGCATTCCTTCGAGCGTGATGCAGAAAGCTACTTGCATTGCGGTGGTGCCCAGCTTCAAGAAAGGCGCCTTTATTGTTGGCGCGCAGTATGGGCAAGGAGTTGTGACCTGCCGTACTGGACATGGATGGAGTGGTCCGGTGTTCATACGAATGGAAGGCGGCTCCTTCGGCTTCCAGGCGGGCGCGCAAGGGACGGATTTGGTGTTGGTGGCTGTAAACCAGAAGGGGATGCAAGACCTCCTGAAAAGTAAGTTCAAGGTCGGCGGCGACGCCGCTGCAGCAGCTGGTCCCGTGGGCCGCAACGCCCAGGCCTCCACGGACTGGAAGATGAACGCTGAGCTTCTCACCTATTCCCGGAACAAGGGATTGCTCGCCGGAATTGATCTGGACGGCACATCAGTCAGTCAAAACAGTGAGGATACGACGACCTATTATGGAGCTCCACACCCCTTTAGCCAAATTCTGACTGGCGCGGTCCAGCCGCCTGCTAGCGCACAGTCATTTGTGCAAGCGGTGGAGACATACTCGCGTCGGGGCTGATAGCCGGCGCCTCACGTGAATTGGGCCCTTGCTTCTTGAACAGTTATTGCTGCGTGACGACGGCCACCTCGCTGGGCTGCAACTGGCGTGGGATCGATAGATCGATATCGACGTGACGCTGCGCCAGCCGCTGCCCGCTGCCGATTTCATTCCTCCGAAATCCGGTTTGACTGGTGTCAGCGGATAAGGTTGGTCGTGGCGAGGTCGATGACTTCGTCGCCGCGCCCGCTCAGTACAGCGCGAATCATGTAGAGGCTGAAACCGAGAGCTTGTTCAAGGCTAATGGTCGGCGGCATAGATAGCTCTTGCCGATTCACCAAGACCTCGATCAAAGCAGGACCATTGTGCTCCAGCGCTTTGGTCATCGCGGGGCGCAGCTCTTCCGGTTTCTCCACGCGAATGCCGAAAATATCCGCTGACTCGGCCAGCTTCGCAAAGTTTGGATTGACCAGCTCTGTGCCGTAGTCGACCAGCCCGGCTGCTTTCATCTCCAGTTCCACAAAGCCGAGAGAGCTGTTATTGAACACCACCAGCTTTACAGGCAACTTGAGCTGACGGAGGGTCAGCAGATCGCCGAGCAGCATCGCTAATCCACCGTCGCCAGATAGAGTGATGACCTGCCTACCGGGATCGCTGGCTTGCACACCGATGGCTTGCGGAAGAGCGTTCGCCATCGAGCCATGACTGAAGGAGCCGAGCAATCTGCGCTTTCCGTTCATATGGAGATAGCGCGCGGCCCACACAGTGGGCGTACCCACGTCACAGGTAAACACCGCATCTTCGGCCGCGAGTTCATCCATAACCTTTGCGACATATTGCGGATGAATTGGGGTGCGGCCCGGTTCACCCACGGCGAGATCGTCAAGACTCTTGCGCGCATTTCTGTAGTGGTTAAGGCATGTATCGAGATAGGAACGGTCCGCTTTGCTCTGGATCAGTGGAGTCAGCACCTCCAGCGTCTCCCTCACGTTTCCAATCAAACCGAGATCGACCGGAGTGCGACGTCCAATCTGGTCCCCTAGCCGATCTACCTGAATGATCTTTGCGTTCCTGGGATAGAACTGCTGGTAGGGGAAGTCTGTTCCCAGCATGAGAAGGGCATCACAGTTCATCATGGCGTGATAGCCGGAAGAGAAACCGAGCAGCCCGGTCATTCCCACGTCATAAGGGTTGTCGTACTCGATAAACTCCTTGCCGCGCAGCGCATGGACGATCGGGGCCTTCAACCGCTCGGCCACTGCAATAAGCTCCGCGTGAGCGCCGTCACACCCGGCACCGCCGAGAATGGTGACCTTTCGCGCGCTGTTGAGAATCTGAGCGGCTTGATTCAGTTCATTGTCGGATGGACGAAGGATCGGATCAGAATCCTGGATGCCGAGCGAAAGTGCAGGTGCGGAACACTCGCGCAGCGCAACGTCTCCGGGAATGACGACTACTGCCACACCTCGCTTCGTGAGAGCAGTACGCATGGCGATTCCCAGCACTCTCGGCATCTGCTCCGGTTGAGACACGAGTTCGCAGTAATAACTGCAATCTTTGAACAGGTGCTCAGGATGCGTCTCTTGAAAGTAGCCGCTTCCGATTTCATGACTAGGGATCTGCGCTGCAATCGCAAGTACCGGCACGCGATTTCGATGGCAATCGAAGAGACCATTGATGAGGTGAAGATTGCCTGGGCCGCAACTGCCAGCGCAGACGGCAAGCTCTCCTGTGAGGTGCGACTCCGCTCCGGCGGCAAACGCGGCTACCTCTTCATGTCTTACATGAAGCCATTCGATCTGTTTACTTTTCCGGATGACGTCGGTTAATCCGTTCAGGGAGTCGCCGACAACGCCGTAAACCCGCTTTACGCCGGCTTTCACGAGGGTCTCGATGAATATCTCAGCGACTTTCTTTGCCATGTGCTTCACACTCCGCTTTGCAAAATATGGTTGGATGGCCTCGTCATCCGACGCTAAGCATCGATGGTACTCGCTGAACATTTCTCTTCAATTGCGGCCGCCACAATTGAAGTCTGGGTACAAGACGGTGATTAAGCGCTCTCGGAGTTCTATCGGGACGCGCGGGATTTTCAGGTATGGCGTATGGAAGAAATCTCTGTGTTTCCAATGGGTTGCGGGAAAGCTTCAGTACGAAAGGGTAGGGAAAGCCGCTCGAAAGTTCCACCGAAATACCCGAACGATACTCGCGCGGCAACCCTCGGCCGTTGACTCCTCCGGAGCCCTATTCCAAACTGATTCGGTAGTCAAGAAATTAACCAAGCCTTACCCGCGCTGGATATGTGAATCATGCCAGCGTCTTTCGCCGATGGGGGTCGTGATTGCTGCGGCACCCGGGCATTTGCCGAATTTCTGGACGTCTGGAAAGCCATGGTTCCCTCAGGTCTCCCCCTCTGGAAGGGTGCTCTTCTATCTCTGCCGACTGCGATCGCTCTGGGGATCGCAGCCCAGGCGCAATCCGCCGCTCGGCCGCTGATTATGCGCCCGGCGGACGAATCTTCTCTGGTCGTACTGCGGGGAAACGTGCACCCGCTGACGCGGCCGCAGCTCGATCGCGGGCCGGCGCCGGCATCGCTGGGTGCGCAGCGTCAGTTGCTGGTACTGAAGCGCTCGCCGCAACAGGAGAGGATGCTCCAGCATTACCTTGTCTCGCTCGAGGACAAAAACTCTTCCAACTTCCACCACTTTCTCACTCCAGAGCAATTCGGCCAGCAGTACGGGCCGGCGCCGCAGGATATGGCGCAGATCGTCTCCTGGCTAAACGGCCAGGGATTTGCGGTGAACAAGGTGGCGAAGAGCAACATGGCCATCGAATTCTCCGGATCCGTCAACCAGGTGGAGACGGCGTTTCACACGCAGATTCACCGCTTCGTGATCAACGGGCAGGAGCATATTGCGAACGTCACAAACCCGATGATTCCGTCGGCGCTTGCGCCGGTGGTCGCGGGAGTCTCGCCGCTCAACGATTTTTATCCGCGTCCCCAGGCGGTTCACGGACCGGGCGGGCGATGGAATGCGGCGGAGAGGCGATTCGATCCGGAACTTACGGTGAGCCTGTCGGGCAGCAAGTATCTGTTCATGGGTGGGGGCGATGCGGCGATCATCTACGATGCGCCGACGTCGCTCAACACACATCGCAAATCGGGGCAGACGACCTACGACGGAAGCGGCGTCACGATCGGGATTGCTACGGATGGCGCGGTCAGCCTCACAAATGTTGCGAACTATCGTTCGCTCTTCGGAATGCCGGCAGGTTCGCTCTCCGTGGTGATGGATGGAAATTCGCCGGGCGTGGGGGATGAGACGGAGTCCACGCTGGATGGTGAAATCGCGGGTGCGATCGCACCGGGCGCGAAAATCGTCTACTACCAGGCCGCAGATACGACCTTTCAATCCGGGGTGATGCTGGCGATCCTGCGCGCTATCGACGACAACGCTGTCAACATCCTGAATGTGAGTTACGGTTCCTGCGAACTGGCACAAGGTGCGGCCGGGAACCAGCAGATTTTGAATGCCTGGGAACAGGCGGCAGCGCAGGGCATTGCGGTGACTGTGTCGAGCGGCGATTCCGGTTCGGCGGGCTGCGACAATCCCGATACGCAGACCGTGGCCACGCGCGGATTCGCGGTGAATGGACTCGCATCGACTCCGTACACGGTAGCGGTGGGCGGCACGGATTTCGACACGCTGCTGAACAATTTCTCCACGTATGTCAATTCGACGAATACCGGCAACTACACCTCTGCGCTTGGATATATTCCCGAGAACACCTGGAATAACTCCACAGCGAGCACCGGAAGCGCGGCGACCAATCAGGCGAGTCAGAATTACAACGGGATTACGAATATCGTGGCGGGAGGCGGCGGCGCAAGCAGCGCAGGCCTCTACGATGCAGGCGGAAACGTGCTCGGCGGATATGCAAAGCCCATGTGGCAGCAACAGTACGAAGCGAGCGCCGGCATCGCGGCCGACAAAGTGCGTGATCTTCCGGATGTGTCGCTGTTCGCGGCGAACGGCATGCATGGCGCTCTATGGGCAACATGTGGCGATAGTGATTGCAGTGGAGCGAGTCCGACGATCAGCGGAGTGGGAGGCACATCCGCATCTGCTCCAGCGTTTGCCGGCGTGCTTGCGCTCGTCAATCAGAGGATTGGAGCAAGCGAGCGCCTGGGGCAGCCGAACTGGGTTTTGTACCAATTGGCGAAGACCCATCCGGAGGCGTTTCACCAAGTCAAGTCCGGGAACAACGCGGTAGTCTGCACGCCGGGCACGCCGAATTGCGGCGCGAACGGCTTTCTTGGCGGCTACGATGCAGCCGGTTCCTACAACCTCGCTACGGGGCTGGGAAGCATCGACATCACCAGCCTGGTGAATGACTGGACGAGTGTCGGACAGACGCAGACGACGAGCGCGCTGACGCTGAGTTCGACGAGCTTCCAGCACGGCCAGGCGATTGCGATTTCGGTTGACGTCGACCCTGAGGCGGCGACGGGCAAGGTTGCGATCACGAACGATCTCAGCGCGAGGGGATTGTTCAGCAGCGATTCGCAGATCAATTTGCCGTTGTCCAACGGGATAGCCAAGGGGAGCTGGATGGGTTTTCCGGGTGGCACCTATAACGTCTATGCAAGCTATGGCGGCGACGGATCCTATGCAGGCAGCATCTCGGCGCCGACGCAGATCACTGTCACGCCGGAAGCCAGCATCCTGCAACTGTCGGTCAGCATCGCCGATGCGAGCGCGAATCTGACTAGCTTGGCCGGAAAGACTGTTACTTACGGAACATACGTTTCAATCGACGCACAGCCCATTGGGAAATCGCAGGCCTCGAATCCGAATCCGATCAGAAACGCAACTGGGACGGTTGCCTTTTCGGACGCGACGGCGCAGGGAGCCCAGGGCAGCGGAACGCTGGACGCGACGGGGAACGCCGAGTTCCCCCTGCACGCTTTCGGAGCGGGTACGCATATCGTCACGGCTTCTTACTGGGGTGACGGCAGCTATAACCCAAGCACCTCTGCAAGCGTCAGCTTTACGGTGAAGAAGGCGGGAACAGCGGCTGCTGTCACTGCGAATACGACCTCGATCTCTTCAGGGTCTGTGACGGTCACGGCGGCCATCCGGCCGAGCGTGGCAAACTCTTCCGCCCAGCTTCCGACCGGAACCATCACGTTTACGGACAAGACCAGCGGTGCTGTTCTTGGAACCAGCGGCGGTCTCACTGTGGCGCGGGATCCTTCTACGGGCGCTTATTTCAGCACCGGTACTGTCGATGTTCCGGTTTCGCAGTTGGCGCTGGGCAGCAACAGCATCGTCGCGATCTATAGCGGCGATGCGAACTACACGGCGTCAGCGGCATCCGCTCCGGTGCTTGTCGCCTGCACGGCGAGCTGCGGAAACGGCACCGGGCAGACGCTTGGGTTGTCATTCACTGAGAGCTCGCCCATCGTCAGCAATGCCGGCAGCACATCGACGACACCCATCTCCGTGAATCCGGGCGGTGGATTCAGAGGCGCTGTGAACCTGACATGCTCCGTGAGCGGCGCCCATAGCAGCGATGTGAACATCCCGAAGTGCAGCTTCAATCCTGCCACCGTTGCGATTACAGATGCGCAGGCAACTCAATCGACTTTGACCGTGACCACGACCGCTCCCGGTACGACGGCTGCCGCTGCCGTCAATTCACGGAGCGGCGTCTGGTCCGTGGGTCGCGGAGGAACGATGCTAGCCTGCGTGCTCTTTTTTGGCTTACCAGGACGCCGTCGCTCGCTCGCGCTGTTTCGCGTGATCCTGTGCGGCGTTGCTCTTGGCGGAATGCTGGCATGCGGCGGCAGCGCGAATGGCGGGAGTGGGGCGGCTGGCGCCAATGCAGCGTCGGGCACCACGCCGGATAAGTACACGGTCACCTTCCGCGCTGTCGATGCGGCGACCGGCACATTGACCGCGCAGGATTCCTTCACGATCTCGGTGAATTGATTCCGACCTTCAGCTCGTTTGTGGAAGAAGAATTTCTACCTGCAGGCCGTGCGGAGTAGCGTTCTGCGCTTTGATCGTTCCACCGTGGATGCGGACGACGCGATCGGCGATGGCGAGGCCCAGACCCGTGCCGCCGGATTGGCGGTTGCGATCGTCGGCGACGCGATAGAACGGCTGGAAGATGTTGGCTAGCTCCGACTCAGGAACGCCCTGACCATAGTCGCGGACGAGAATGCGGACCAAGGCGGGCTCGGCGGCGGACGTTGACTCCAGCTGTACTTCTACTGAGTTTTCGGGCACGGAATTTCCAGCACCGGTGTAGCGGATTGCGTTACGAATGACGTTTTCAATCGCGCTGTGCAACAGCTCCGCGTTTCCCAGAACAAAATACTGTCCTTGCGACGACAGCCGGACCGCGCCATCGCGCTCATGCAATTCAAAGTCAGCACTGTGGACGATCTGCGATACGAGCTCCGTCAGGTCCACCTGTGCCATGGGAACGGGTGTGGCCGATGCGTCGAGTTTCGCTACGGTGAGCAGACGTCCGATCATGTCATTGAGACACTCGATGTCCTGCTCCATGTGATCGAAGGCAGGATCGTTGCCCTTGCGCTGCTGTGCGAGATCGAGCGCCACGTTCAGCCGGGCCAAAGGCGATCGCAATTCGTGAGAGATGTCGTAGATGAGCTGGCGCTGCCGGGAGACGAGCTCTTCGATGCGGGCTGCCATGGCATTGAAGTCCCGCACGAGGGTGCCAAGTTCATCCCGGCGGTGCTCCATGCCCGCGGCGGCACGAGTACTGAAATCACCTAGTGCCAACTGCTGCGAAGCCTCTCGCAGGCGCAGGATAGGCGCGGTGAGATACCGAGTGAGCAGGTAACAGATGAGGCCGGAAACCAGAAACGCGACGGACCATCGCAGCAGGATGCCCGACAGACCGATGCCCGGGGGCGGCCCGCGGTGTTCCATAACCTGCTCCACTGCATAGACGTATTCTCGGCCACTCTTTCCTCGCACCTTCACGGCTACTCGGACGAAATTATGCTTCATGTTGAAGGCGGGGATGTCGGAGGTGGTTGCACGTTTACCGATGTCGTCAAAGTTTGCACAGCCGGAGCCGGCGAGGACATTTCCCGAGGTATCGAAGAGACAGCCCTTCAGATGCGTCTTCTGACTGAGTTGCGCCATGTACGCGGATGCGGCGGGCGCCCCTTGCCGCTCGAGTTCATCGACGGTAGAGGTGCCGGAAATCCATGCATTGTCCGCAAGATTCGTTTGCGACTGGGAGGGTACATTCTTTGGCTGAAGAACGATCCACGTCGCAACGAGCGCAATGCCTGTGGCGATGACAGTGGCCCAGAACCACAGAAATATTTTGAGAAATAGGCTGCGGATTCTGATGGTCATTTCGTCTCCGACCGGACGACGAACACATATCCGCTGCCGCGCACCGATTTGATCCGCTCTTCGCCGTTTGCGCGGCCCAGCTTCTTGCGCAGATTGCTGATGTGAACATCGATGACGCGATCAAAGGGTCCGAGCTTGCGCCCAAGCACCATTTCCGTGAGTTGCTCGCGCGTAACGATATGGCCGGCGTCGCGCAGAAGAGTTTCTAGCAGGGCAAATTCAACGCTGGTCAGATCGAGCCGGATATTGTTTAGCCAGACTTCGCGAGCGGCTGGATCGAGGCGGAGATCCCCCACGGTAACCGAGCTACCGGAAGTTGCCGAGCGGGAGGTGCGTCGCAGGATGGCGCGAATACGTGCAATCAATTCGCGCGGGTTGAAGGGCTTGGGTAAGTAATCGTCAGCGCCGATCTCGAGGCCAAGGATACGATCGACGTCTTCCCCGCGCGCTGTTAGGATGAGCACCGGAACCGACGAGTGTATGCGCACCCGGCGCAGCACGTCGAGGCCGCCCATGCCGGGCAACATCAGGTCGAGGATGATGAGCGCATGCTCCTGCGAGAGCACACGCTCGAGCCCGCGCGGTCCATCGTGAACCGCTTCGAGCGCAAACCCCTCCGAACTCAGACGCTCGCTGAGCAGCCTGCATAGTTCGACGTCGTCATCGACGATGAGCACACGATCCATTCAGCCTTTCGACTCGCCTCCGACTCCTGATGGTAGTCCGTGGAAATGCTGGAGATAGCGGACTTTACAAAACTTTATGTTGCTTTACCAATCTTTATCGCACGCGCTCGATGCCGATGTTGGAATGAATTTGTAGCAGAGAAGGAGACATGGGTTATGAGACGAATCGTGATCTGGTCATGCGCGGCATTGCTGGTGGTTGTGGCCGGGCTGGCGATTGCCAGAGCGGATGTGCGGGGATGGCATGGCTGCTTCGGCCACAGGTGGGGCCACTTTGGCCCGATGGGTTACGTGGCACATGAGCTGAAGTTGAATGATGCGCAGAAAGAGCAGATTCGTTCCATGTGGCAGACGGAGAAGCCAGCCATCTACGGACTGGTGCACGAGCTGGCTGCCGAAGGCAAGGAGATGGACCAGGCTACCGCAAAGGGCAATCTCGACGAAGGCAAGGTGCAGGAGATTGCGGCGCGACAGGGCGCAACCGTCGCCAAGTTGCTGGTCGAGAAGGAGCACTTCAAATCGAAGATCTATACGACGGTCCTGAATCCCGCGCAGCGTACCGAGGCGGACGAGCTCCAATCGCGCTGGCATGAGCGTCTGGATCGTATGGGCAACTTCCACGAGCGGTAATTGTGATGACGCGCGCTGGACGGGACTTTCAAGAAAAGGCTGCGGAGCGAAGACGGAGGAGGATGAAATGAAAACCAATCTGACATTTCTAACGAAGGTGACGGCGGGCGGGCTGGTGGCGGTGGCGATTGCGCTGTGGACGCAGTGGCTGTCCGGCGACCCAGCGTATCCGAAGTTTCCTCCGGGACCGGTGTTGTTCATCGGTGTCGCGGCCATCGTCATCTTCGGCGCGCGCTGGTGGTGGACGCCGCTGATTGGCGCGCTGATCGCGCTGCTGACAACGTCCGGCTGGTTTGCGCGGCTGCCGGGAGAGATGCTGCGGCTCGGCCATCCCGGTGAGGTCGGCAAGTTCGCTGCGGGAATCTTTATCGGAACGGTATTGCAGATCGGCGCACTGCTGCTGACGGATATTGCGGGGTTGGCCGCGACGGTGCAGAACTTCCGGCGCGGGGGGAGCAGTGCAGACAGCGCGAAGATGGCGTGCCGGTTCTTTGGCGGCCTGTTCGTGGTGATGGGTGTGCTGGTGATCGTTGGCGGCGCGCACGTGGATAAGTATCACAACCTGATGCATCTCGCGTGGAGTGCAATTGCTTTCGGGTTCAGCTTCCTGGGCGCGACAGCGGTGAAGCGCTTCTGTATCGCGTCGGGTGCGTTTTATCTGACGCTCTCAGCGCTCGGCATGGCGATGGGAAATCCTGCACTAAACAGAGCGTGGTACTTCGGCCCCATGTTGCTGCACACGGGCGACCATATCTTCCACCTGGTACTGGGCTCGCTCTTTCTCGTGATGGGATTGGTGTCAGGTCGGCAATGGGTGCATCGTCCGAGTCACGCGAAGACGGCTTAAAGCAGATTTCCCATTGCTATGCTCCACTGAGTTCCGCGCAGAGCGGCTTTTCTTGACGGAAAAGCCGCGTTCGTCTCTGTTTGCTTCGGAGTACGCCTATATGAGAAATCTGCTCTAGCGCGAGGCCCGCTCCGGGTTACGTTCCGGGGTTATATGTTGAGTCCGGAGCGGCGGACCCATTGATTGTCATTCTTCTCCAGATAAATCCACTGGCCGTTGGCGCAAAGATTCGCGCAGAAGTTGTTCATGTAGACCAGAGCGGCTGTGTGCGTGGTGTTGAAGTAGACCTGGCTGAAGTAGGTGATGCCGGGATAGCCGGCCCACTTGTCTTGCAACTGCGAACCGGGATCGATGCCCGCGAGGGTCCTTCTGAGCTCCGCGACATCGTCTGGCTCCAGAAGCGTGTAAGGGCGGTCGATCTTTAGCTGACGCCCAAGCTGGACGCGCTCATAGCGGCGGGTGTGGAAGTCCTGTACCGCCTCGCGAAAGGCCTTTTCATTATTGGGCGGCGGCTGCAGTTGGCCGTCGGGCGGGATGGCCGGGTTCATGTCGTCGAT